>CALXGL010000073.1 GCA_944387825.1 uncultured Oscillospiraceae bacterium
GACTACCGCAAGCGCGTGCAGTATCAGACTTACGACGTCGCGCCGCTGCTGCATGAGGGCGAAAACGTGCTGACGGTGCAGCTGGCAGACGGCTGGTACCGCGGCAGCTGCGGCGCCTGGGGCCTGAGGAACCAGTACGGCACGGAGACAAAGCTTCTGGCCCAGCTCGAGCTGACGGACGCCGACGGCTCCGTGCGCACAATAAAGAGCGGCGCCGACTGGGAATGGTCGAACGACGGCCCCGTTCGCTTTGCCGATATCCAGGACGGCGAGACGGTTGACGCGCGCATGACCCCAGGCTATGGCGGCAGGGCCCGCCTCACGAAGCACCCCGTGACGCCCGCGGCCTCGAATAACGCCTCCGTCACCGAGCACGAACGGCTGCACGCCGTTCCCGTCACCACGCCTCTGGGGAAGACGGTGCTCGATTTCAGGCAGAATATAGCCGGATATCTGCGCTTTTCGCTCAACGCGAAGGCCGGACAGACCGTGAAGCTGCGCTTTGGCGAGCTTCTGGACGGAGACGGCGAATTCACGCAGAAGAATATTCAGTGCTCTTCCAAAAAGCGCGCGACACCACTGCAGCAGGTCGAATACACCTGTAAGGACGGCCTCAACGAATATAAGACCAGCTTTGCAATATTCGGCTTTCGGTACGTGCTTGTGGAAACCGACGTTGAATTCAGGCCCGAGGACTTTGAGGCCATTGCCGTATACACCGATATGGAGCGCACCGGCTGGTTCAGGAGCTCCAACGAACTGCTGGACAGGTTCGTTGAGAACACCGTTTGGAGCGCAAAGAACAATCACGCCGACCTGCCCACCGACTGCCCCACACGCGAGCGGCACGGCTGGACGGGCGACGCGCAGCTCTTCTGCCGCACGGCCTGCTGTCTCTTCGACTACGACGCGATGGCGCGCAAGTATGTGCGCGACCTGACCGACGCGCAGCACAGGAACGGCTGCTTCACTCAGATAGCGCCCACAGGCGGCGTGGACTTCTACATGAACGCCATGGACGGTTCCGCAGGCTGGTCGGACGCGGGCGTGTTCATGCCGTGGGAACTCTGCAGGGTTTACGGCGACATGGACGTACTGCGCGACAATTACGACAGCATGCGGCGCTACGCCGAATTCAAGCTCGGCACGCTGGGCAGGCTTTATCCAACCGCCCTGCCAACCGGAATCGAACGCGGCTACCGCAAATACATATCCAACTACGGCCAGTCATACGGCGAATGGGCCGAGCCGGCGGATGTGAAGGCCTTTTCCATCTCGGATTTCATCGCCCCGCACCCGGAGGAGACGACGGCTTATATCGTCCTGCTCATGGAGCGCATGGCGGAAATCGCCGGAATGCTCGGCCACGCAGACGACGCGAAGCGCTATTCAGACGCCGCCGGAAAGGCGCGCACAGGCTATCAGCATCTCGTGGAGTGCAGGAAGTTCTCGCTGGACACCGACCGTCAGGCCAAGCTCGTGCGTCCGCTCCATATGGCTCTGCTCAACGCCGGGCAGCGCGAATTCGCAAAAAAGCGGCTTGTAAAGGCGCTTGACAACTATGGCTGGAGGCTCGGCACGGGCTTTCTCTCAACTCCGCTGATACTCTACGTGCTCGCGGACATGGATATTGAATACGCCTACCGCCTCCTGGAAAACGAGGAGATACCCGGCTGGCTGTCCATGCCGAAGAACGGCGCGACAACCATCTGGGAGAGCTGGGAGGGCCCCAAGGCCCGGGGCGGCGTGGCCTCGCTGAACCATTACTCCAAGGGCGCGGTCTGCCAGTGGCTGTTCGACACGATGTGCGGCATAAACGTCGCGGGCGAAAACCGCTTTGTCATAGCTCCGCGGCCGGGCGGGCACTTTACGCACGCCTCCGCCGATTATCTGAGCGTCTATGGCATGGTCAGGTGCGCCTGGACGCGCGCAGGCGGCAGGACCGAGTATGTCATAACCATTCCCGCCAACTGCACGGCCTCCGTCCGGCTGCCCGACGGCAGCGAGCGTGAGCAGACCGCGGGCACCCGGACATATGTAATTGAGGAGGCGTGAACATGGATATAGAGAAAATACTCTCCGAGATGTCTCTTGAGGACAAGATTGCGCTCTGCGACGGGGCCGATTTCTGGCAGACCCGAAAGTTTGAAAAATACGGCATACCTTCTGCTTTCATGTGCGACGGGCCGCACGGCCTGCGCAAGCAGGAGAACGGCGTGGATATGCTGGGCATCAACAATTCCCGCGAGGCCACCTGCTTCCCCACCGGCGTGACCACGGCGGACAGCTGGGACCCGGAGCTTCTGGAGGAAATAGGCGCGGCCATAGGCGAGGAAGCCTTGGACCAGGGCGTGGGACTGGTGCTCGGCCCGGGCGCTAACCTCAAGCGCAACCCGCTCTGCGGCAGGAACTTCGAGTATTTCAGCGAAGACCCATACCTGGCCGGCAAGCTCGCCGCAGGCTTTATCCGCGGCGTCGAGTCGAAGGGCGTCGGCGCAAGCCTCAAGCATTTCGCGGCAAATTCGCAGGAGTACCGCCGCTACACCTCGGACAGCGTCATGGACGAGCGCACGCTGCGGGAGCTGTATCTGGCCGCCTTTGAGATAGCGGTCAGGGAGGGCGCGCCCTCCACGGTGATGTGCGCCTATCCCAAGCTGAACGGCGTGCATTGCAGCGACAGCAAAAAGCTGCTGGGCGACATTCTTCGCGGCGAATGGGGCTTTGCCGGCATGGTGCTCACGGACTGGGGCGCCATGAACGACCGCATAGAAGGCTTCCGCGCCGGATGCGACCTGAATATGCCCGGCGGCAGCAACTACATGGGAAACGAGGTTCTGGAGGCGGTCAAATCCGGCGCTCTTCCCGAAAAGGCCGTGGACGACAGCGCGCGGCAAGTGCTGAAGCTGGTGCAGCGCGCCGCGGAAGCGCGAAAAGCAGCCGCCGGATGCGACTACGCCGCGCACCATGCCCTCGCGAAGCGCGCCGCGTCAGAGGGCGCCGTTCTGCTTAAAAATGAGGACGGCCTTCTGCCGTTGAAGGAGGGCTGCAAAATTGCCGTCATAGGCGCCATGGCAAAGCAGATACGCTATCAGGGCTCCGGCTCCAGCCACATAAATCCCGTGAAGCTCAGCGAGCCGCTGGACTTCCTGCCCGGCGCAAAATACGCCCCGGGCTGCGACGCGCGCGGCGATACCACGGACGCGCTCCTGGCCGAGGCCGCCGCGGCGGCAGCAGAAGCCGAGGCCGCCGTGATATTCGCGGGCCTGCCCGAGCGCTATGAGTCAGAGGGCTTCGACCGCGGCGATATGCGCATGCCCGAAGGCCATGTGCGCATGATAGAGGCAGTCGCCGCCGCGAACCCAAATACCGTTGTCGTCCTGCTCTGCGGCAGCGCGGTTGAGTGTCCCTGGGCAGACAGGGTAAAGGCCGTCCTCTACATGGGCCTGCCGGGTCAGGCGGGCGGCGAGGCCGCCGCCGGGCTGCTGTACGGCCGCGTCTGCCCCTGCGGAAAGCTGGCGGAAAGCTGGCCTTACCGCTATGAAGACGTTCCGTCGTCCGAAATTTACGATAAAACAGCCGACGCTCTGTATGAGGAGGGCATCTATGTCGGCTACCGCTTCTACGACAAGTCCGGCACGCCGGTGCGCTGGCCCTTCGGCTTCGGACTGAGCTATACCCGCTTCGAGTATTCCGTCCTGAGCGTTTCCGGCAGCAGCGTCTCCGTATCTGTAAGGAATACCGGAGAGCGCGCCGGCGCGGAGGTCGTGCAGCTCTACATATCTCCGCCCAACGGCGGGCTGCACCGTCCGAAGAGAGAACTGAAGGGCTTCCAAAAGGTATTTTTGCAGTCCGGGGAGAGCAAAACCGTGTCTTTTGAGCTCTGCGAGCGCTCCTTCGCCGTCTGGCAGGATGGCTGGCGCGTCCCCGGCGGCAGCTACACCGTCAGCATAGGCGGGCTGTCCGCCGTTGTGGAAAAGGCGGGAGAAGCCCTGCCCGCCCCCGCATGGCAGGCTGGCAGCTGGTATGAGAGCTGCTCAGGAAAGCCGAAGCGGAGCGATTGGGAAGCCATGCTGGGCCGTACGTATGTCCCGCCGCGGTTTGAAAAGGGCAGCTTCACCATGGACAACACCGTGGACGAGATGCGCGAGTACAGCCTGGTCATGAAGCTCATGTACAAGGCGATCGAGCTTGTGGTCGCCCATGGGAACGGCGGAAAAGTGGACTACGAAAACCAGCAGTTCCGGATGCAGATGGCCTCCTCGGCCGGCGCGCCGCTGCGCAATTTGCAGATAAGCGGCGGCATAAAGGGCGGGATCATGCCCGGTATGCTTGAGATGGCAAACGGCCGTTTCCTGCGGGGCCTCATACGCATGATAAAGGGGTGAAGCGCGTGCGGCGTTATCTTGCCATAGACATAGGCGCGTCCTCCGGACGGCACATCGCAGGCTGGCGTGAAGACGGCCAAGTAAGGACGGAAGAGGTCTACCGCTTCCCCAACCGTCCGCAGCGCCGCGGCGGTCACCTCGTCTGGGATATTGACGGCCTTCTGCGCGAGGTCAAGGCCGGCATTGAAGCCGCGCGGGCCAAATACGGGGACATAGTCAGCCTCTCTGTGGACACCTGGGGAGTAGACTATGTGCTCATGTCGGGCCGCGACGCGATACCTCCGGCTTACGCTTACCGCGACGCGCGCACCGCGGCGGCAATCGGCTCAGTGCACAGGCGCGTGCCCTTCGCGGAGCTCTACGGGCGCACGGGCATACAGTTCCAGAGCTTCAATACAATCTATCAGCTCTGCGCCGACCTTGCCTGCGGACGGCTGGAGCGCGCGGACAGCTTCCTCATGCTGCCGGAATACCTCATGTACAGGCTCTGCGGCGTGAAGGCGCACGAGTACACCAACGCCACCACTACGGGGCTTGTGAGCACCCATACCGGCGGATACGATATGGAGCTGATTGCGCGCCTGGGCCTGCCTGAGCGGCTTTTCGGCGAGCTCAGCGCGCCGGGGACAGTGCTCGGCGAATACGAAAGGGCGCGAGTCGTGCTCTGCGCCACGCACGACACAGCCTCCGCCGTCGAGGGCATACCGATGGAGCAAAACGCGCCGTATATCTCCTCCGGCACCTGGAGCCTGCTGGGCGTAAAGACGCCGAAGCCGCTGACGGACGGAGCTTCCATGGCCGGCAACTGGTCAAACGAGGGCGGCGTGGGCTACAACCGGTATCAGAAGAACATCATGGGCATGTGGCTGGTAAACCGGCTGCGCGAGGAGCTGTGCCCCGGGACGCCCTTCGAAGAGCTGTGCGCCGAGGCGGAGGCCAGCGGCTTCGACGAGACGGTGGACGCGAATTCAAGCGCGTTTCTGTCCCCCGAGAGCATGACCGCCGCCTTCGACGCCTCGCTCAAAGCGAGGCCGCGGACGGGCGCCGACTACATCCGCTGCGCGCTGCGAAGTCTGGCGCAGTGCTACGGCGAGGCCGTGCGCGAGCTCGAATGCAACACGGGCAGGCGCTATGAGGAGCTCTATGTTGTAGGCGGCGGCGCAAAGAACGGCTATCTGAACCGTTTGACCGCCGAAGCCTGCGGCAGGCATGTGACAGCCCTGCCTGTTGAAGCCACGGCGCTGGGAAATCTGAAAATACAAATGGAGGCAGATGTATGAGTTATACAGAAGCAAAAGAGCGCTACGCCGCCGCGGGCGCGGACGCGGAGGCCGCAATTGCGCGGCTGCGCGCCGTCCCGGTCGCTTTGCACTGCTGGCAGGGCGACGACGTGCGCGGCTTTGACACCGACCCGGACAAGCCCCTCACCGGCGGCATCCAGACCACGGGCAGCTATCCCGGCAGGGCGCGCACGCCCGCAGAGCTGATGTCCGACCTGGACGAGGCTCTGAAGCTCTGTCCCGGGACGAAGAAGCTGAACCTGCACGCCAGCTACGCCATATTCGAAAAGGGCGAGTGGGCCGACCGCAACGCGCTGGAGCCGCGGCATTTCATGCCCTGGGTGGATTTCTGCAGAAAGCGTGGCCTGGGAGCGGACTTCAATCCCACGTTTTTCAGCCACCCGAAGTGCGACCCGCAGACGCTGTCGAGCGCGGACGAGGCCACGCGCCGCTTCTGGATAGAGCACGGCAGGGCCTGTATACGCATCTCCGGCTACCTTGCGGAGGAGCTGGGCGGCGAGTGCGTCATGAACATCTGGACCGGCGACGGCTTCAAGGACATACCCGCCGACCGTCTCGGCCCGCGCGAGCGCTACCGCGAAGCCATAGACGAGATACTCTCCGAGCCCTATGACTTCAAGCGCGTCAAGCCCTGCGTGGAGAGCAAGGTGTTCGGCATAGGCGTGGAGGCCTACACCGTTGGCAGCGCTGAGTTCGCGCTTAGCTATGCGGCGATGAACCGGGACAGGTGCATCCCGCTCATGGATAACGGCCACTACCACCCCACGGAGCTGGTCAGCGACAAGATACCCGCGCTGCTGGCCTTCTTCCCGGAGATAGCGCTGCACATCACGCGCGGTGTGCGCTGGGACAGCGACCACGTCGTGCTCTTCGACGACGAGACGCGCGAGATAGCCTCGGAGATAGTCCGCTGCGGCGGCCTTGACGGGCGCGTGAAGATAGCGCTGGACTTCTTTGACGCCTCCATAAACCGTATTGCAGCCTGGGTTGTGGGCTTCAGAAATGTGCAGAAGGCCCTGCTCTGGGCCCTGCTGCTGCCGGATATGCGCGCGCTCCAGGACGCCGGGCGCTGGACGGAGATAATGGTCCGGCGCGAAGCGGCGAAGGTGCTGCCCTTCGGCGAGGTCTGGGACGAATACTGCCGCCGCTGCGGCGTGCCGCTGGACGGAGAATGGCTCGGCGAGGTGCAGCGTTACGAGCGCGAGGTCCTCACGGAAAGGAGATAGGCATGGGTATTCTGGACGTAAAGGCCGTGCGCGGCTTCATCCGCACCTGCACGGACGGCTGGCTTCAGGGCTGGCACGAGCGCAACGGCGGCAACCTGACCTACCGGCTGCGGCCCGACGAGGCTGCGGAGTGCGCGCCGTATTTCCGCAGCGGCGGCGAGTGGACGGATATGGGCGTGGCGGACAAAACGCTCGCGGGCGAATACTTCATCACCACAGGCAGCGGCAAATATTTCCGCAACGTGGAGCCGGAGCCGGAGCGCTCCATAGGCATAGTGCAGATTGACGGCGAGGGCGCGCGATGGCGCATACTCTGGGGCCTCGAGGGCGGGGCCAGGCCCACGAGCGAGTTTCCCAGCCACTATATGAACCACTGCGTGCGCGCCGCGGCCACCGGCGGCGAGTGCCGCGTCATCTATCACGCGCATCCGGCCAACACGATAGCGCTGACCTACGTTCTGCCGCTGACCTCGCGGGACTTCACGCGCGCGCTCTGGAAATCCGCCACGGAGTGCCCCGTGGTGTTCCCGGAGGGCGTGGGCGTGGTGCCGTGGATGGTGCCGGGCGGGGCGGACATAGCCCTCGCCACCTGCGAGCTTATGAGGGACTATCCCGCCGCCGTCTGGGCGCATCACGGGCTTTTCTGCTCCGGAGCGGACTTCGACGCCGCCTTCGGCCTCATGCACACGATAGAAAAGGCGGCGCAGACCTGCGTCCTGGCTCTCTCGGCCGGGCAGGGGCGCATACGCCAGACCATCACGGACGGCAACCTCCGCTCCATTGCTGAAAGCTTCGGGGTCAGCTTAAACGAAAAGTTCCTCGACTGAACTTCCGCTGCATAAGCCATAAACGCATTGAGCTCCCGGCCGGAATGCCGGGAGCTCAATGTATATTAAGCAATTCAGTCAGGGCCTTTATCTCAATACCGGCGCCGGTCAGACGGCGCGGGACCGGGGTATAGGCTATGGCGCGGAAGCCGCCTTTCCGGGCGGCTTCTATGCCGCTTTGGGCGTCCTCTACCACGGCGCAGCGCGCGGGCGGCAGCGCCAGCGCGGCGGCGGCTTTCAGGAACACCTCGGGGTCGGGCTTGCTGCGGGAAATCATGCTGCCGTCTATGACGGCGTCGAACAGCGCGGTGAGGTCAAGCTTTTCTATTATAAGCGGCGCGTTGCGGCTCGACGAGGCGACGGCGAGCTTTACGCCCCGGCGGCGCAGCTCCGTCAGCGTCTCCCGCGCGAGCGGCTCCGCGTCGGCGGGCGTGAGATGCGCGAGATATTCGCGGTAGAGCGCGTTTTTCTCCTCCGCGAGGGCTCTCTTCTGCTCGCGC
>CALXGL010000074.1 GCA_944387825.1 uncultured Oscillospiraceae bacterium
ATATACGAGTGCTCTCCGCTGGCGGGAAGCCTCTCGGCGGAACGGATAAGCGCCGAACTCCGCGGCATCCTCGCCTCGCCCGACCCGGACAGAGTATGGGACGTCGTGCAGCTCTGCCTTTTGGACCACTTCCTGCGCTCCGGCTCGTACAACCCCCGCCCGCTCGCGCCGCTCCCGCTTTACGCGAGGCTGGCCCGCTGGTGCGCCGACATGGAGAGCGGCGGATTGATTATGTCAACCGATTCCTTCCTCTCCGCTCTGCGCTTTTCCACACACGAGCGGAAGAAAAACGCAGCCGCCGCAGAAATATTGCGCTCCGGTTCGCGCGACTACAAGCGCCTGCTGCGGGACTTTGGTCCCGAAGCCGTGCTGGCCGCGTATCCGAAAAGCCGCAGGCTGCGGCAGATACTGCGCTCCGGCGAATGCTGTAGCCGCGGCGCGCTGGCCATAAGCGGCAAAGACCTGCTGGCTCTGGGCTATTCCGGCAGCAATATACGAGATAAGCTCGACGAGCTCGTCGAGCACGTCATAGACTGCCCGGAGGACAACAAGCGTGAAATATTATGTAAACTTGCGATGGAGGATATAATATGACCGAACTTGAAAAGCTGCGCGAGGAATGCCTAAACTGCACGCGCTGCCCGCTATGGGAGACGCGCACGAACGTGGTGTTCGGCATCGGCCCCGGGTACGCGAAAGTCATGTTCATAGGCGAGGGGCCCGGCGAGCACGAGGATTTGCAGGGCGAGCCCTTTGTCGGCCGCGGCGGCAAGCTGCTGGACGACATGCTTGAGCTCATAGACCTGGACCGCAGCAAGGTCTACATTGCCAACATGGTCAAATGCCGTCCGCCGAAGAACAGGGACCCTCTTCCCGAGGAGCAGATGGCCTGCTCCGGCTGGCTGAGCAGGCAGCTGGAGCTCATAAACCCGCGCATTATCGTCTGCCTGGGCCGTATCGCGGCCATGCGTTTTATTAAGCCCGACTTTAAAATAACCCGCGAGCACGGCCAGTGGTTTGAAAAGGACGGCCGCCGCGTCATGGCCCTTTATCACCCCGCCGCGCTGCTGCGCGACCCCAACAAGCGTCCCGAGACCTTTGACGACCTCAAGCGCATTCAGGCTGCAATAGCCGAGCTTTAAGGCCAGCAAATTCAAGCAGAGAGGAATCCTATGGTACAGTTTCACCGCGTGACAATCGGAGACAAGCCCTTTGTGGACAAATTCGTCTTCGTAGAAAACTCACGCAGCGCCGACTTCAATTTCGGCAACATATATCTGTGGGACACGGCCTACTTTCAGTTCCTGTCCTGCGTCGGGGACCGGCTGCTCACAAAGCTGAAATACGAAGAGCTGCCCTTTTTCGCCTTCCCCATAGGCTCCGGCGATTTGCGTCCGGCCATTGAAGCCATGGAGGAATACGTCGCTCATGAGGGCTATCAGCTCCGGCTGCGCGGGGTCACAGACGAACACCGCGAGCTGCTTGAGAGCGCGTATCCGGGGCTTTTCAGCTTTGAGGAAGACCGCGCCTGCTTTGACTACATCTATCTTGCGGAAAAGCTCGCAACCTTCTCCGGCAAGAAGCTCCACGGCAAGCGCAATTTCTGCAATCGCTTTGAAAAGGAGCACAAATGGGAATTCAGGCGCCTCACGCGCGGCCTCTTTCCCACCTGTATGGAGATGCTCGGCTTCTGGCAGCGCGAGTTCGATACGCCTCCGGACGGGCTCGAGGAGGAGCACGGGGCAATTATCCGCGCGCTTATGCGCTGGGATGCGCTCGGTCTAGAGGGCGGCGTGCTGTTTGCCGACGACATGTGCGTCGGCTTCACCGTAGGAGAAAAAATAAGCAGCGACACCTTTGACGTCCACTTTGAAAAGGCGTACGCGGACATTCCCGGGGCCTATCCCATGGTCTGCCGCGAGTTTGCAAGGCAGATACTCAGCGATCACCCCGAGGTGGTCTATATAAACCGCGAGGACGACATGGGCCATGAGAACCTGCGCTCGGCGAAGCTCGAGTACTATCCCGAGTTTCTGCTGCGCAAATATACGGCGAGGATAACAGACTATGAGAGAATCTGACCGGCCCATTATAAGACCGGCCGAGGCGTCGGACTTCTGCGGCATAGCGCGGCTCTGGAGGGAAGCTTTCGGCGACGGCGAGGGATTTGTGCGCGATTTCCTGAACTATTTCTCAGAGCAGTCCTTTGCGGCCGTAGCCGAGCTTGACGGTCAGACTGTCTCCACGGGCTTCCTGCTCTGGGGGCCGACGGCGAAGGAATATTCCTGCGGCTACATCTACGCCATGGCCACCATGCCGCACTGCCGCGGGCTCGGCCTCGCCACCAGGATAGCCGAACGCCTGAAGGCCCGCGCCAACGCGCTCCGTCTGGACATAGTCGCCACTCTGCCCGCCGAAGAGAGCCTGAACGCCTGGTATGCCGGGCGGCTGCAGATGGTCCCGGTCTTTAAAAAGGGCGGCCCTGGGGTGCTCTTTCCCCCACTCTGGCACAGTTTTTCCGCGCTCTGCGGCGAGCACGACCCTGACACCCCGGACAGGCTGCTGGCCTGCGCACGAAATCCACACATTCTTCAGGAGGTCATGGAGCTCGGCTGGGAATGTACATTTGATTAAAAAAGTCCGCCGATAGGCGGACTTTTTTTGACCTTTCCCGTTCCATATGCGTTATATATACGAGGAGGTGATGAGATGGCTGCGGATTCAGGCAGATGCGGGGCCGGGCAGCTTGTGGATAAATACGGTTCCGCTCTCTTTCGCTTCTGCCTCGTCATGCTGCGGAACGCCGCCGACGCCGAGGACGCCGTACAGGAGACGCTGCTGCGCTATATCGAGCGCTCCCCGGAGTTTGAAAGCGCCGGGGCCGAACGCGCCTGGCTCTTCACCGTGGCCGCAAACCGCTGCCGCGACACCCTGCGCGCTGCCAGCCGTCACCCCCAGCTCACGCTCGACGAACTGGCCGGGCTGGGCGCCGAAAAATCGGAACTGGGCATTTTGGACGCGCTCATGAACCTGCCGGAGAAATACCGCCTCGCGCTCACGCTGCACTACGTCGAGGGCTATTCCACCGGCGAGATAGCGTCAATGCTCGGCCGCACCCCCTCCGCAATCAAAATGCGGCTCAAAAAGGGCCGGGAACTTCTGGGAAAGGAGATTTTCGATGGAGAATGAACTCAAGCGGGCGGTTGAAAGCATAAAGCTGCCCGAAGACGCCGCGGCCAGGATAGGGGCCGGGCTCTTGTCCGCCCCCGCGGCGAAGCCGCGCCGCCGCCTCCGCGGCAGGGCGGTAATCGCCGCCGTCGCCGCCGCGGCGCTGCTCATAGTCGGCGCGGGCGCGGCCGGCGGGATATATTTTTCCAATACCCGCGTGCTCTCCCCCGGCGAGGACCCCGAGAAGCTGAGCTTTTCTAACCCCGCCATCGCCGGCTCCGACGCACCTGCGGGCTACGGCGTCGCCGTCGGCAGCCCGGGCTCAGTCGGCACGACCGTGGAAGAGTGGCTCGAACGCCTGTCAGACGGGCCGGTCATGGAAAAGCTGCGCAACTGGGATAACGACGCAAATCTCGGCGGCTCGACCCGCGGCGGCTATGAATGGACGGACTTCGAGGTTTTGGAGAGCGAGGGCGATATGCTGGTCCGCGACGTATTTGACCGCGAAAACCACGCCGTCAAGTGCGAACGAATCTCCTTCGATCCCGCCGATTTCGCGCCGTACATCGCGGACTACATCACCGTAGACTTCGGCGCCATTGAGGAAGAGTACGCCCCAATAGGTGTGCCGGAGCTCTTCTACGCCATCGCCGACCGTTCGGGCGCAATCAAGGGCGTGTGCTTCCAGGCGCACTACGCCGATGAGTCCGGCGCGAATTTCCAGCTGGACTTCACCGCCGACCGGCTCATCAAAAACCTCCCCGTGATACCGACATACATTCTCGCCGAAGAGGACGCGAACGTATACACGTACACGAATTCGCACGGCGTGGAGTTTCTGATTTGGGACAGCGGCGAGTGCGTCTCCGCCGAGAGCCGCTTCTTCGTAGACGAGGGACACAGCCGCACAAGCGATTACCGTATCACGCTTGGCGCCTCGTTCATGAGCGCCGAAGAGCTCGAGGCCTTGCTCGAATGCATAAGCCTGCCGGAAGGATAAACGGGCCATAACGCAAAAACAGCTTGCCGGAAAATCCGGCAAGCTGTCTCTTTTGTACCGTGTGTCAACGGGCGGCGATGCGGCAACGCTATCCGTTCACCCGCGCCGGGCGGCGCGGGCTTTTTTTATTCGGTTCTCGCTTCCTCCGGCTGCTTTTTGCGCTTGTGCAGGGACAGAGCAGTGGTCAGCGGGCGCTTTTCGCTGCGTTCCTCGAAGAAAGCGATGAGCGAGAATACAACGGCGCCTATAAAGCAGACGAAGAGGTCCTCCATTGTGTCGTAGATGCCTATGTCGAGGTAGCCTCCGAGGCCGAGCCGGTACTGCGTACCGTCCGCCAGCTCCAGTATGGTGTCCGTTATGCCGCTTATTATGACAGGCGTATTGCTCAGCGTGGGGTCGAGGTCCACGGTGGCTATCTGGTGAAGCACGGTGTCCTTCTGCATGTCGAAGAGCAGCCAGCGGTCCGCGGCGAACTCGAAGAACTCCCAGAGCACACCCATGGTCATCGAGAAGCAGAACGCGACTATTGCCAGATAGGCCGGAGAGAGCTGTACGCGCACCTTCTCACTCTTGTTGAGCAGGTTCACAAGCGAGTAGCCCACGGCCGCGAGCAGGAAGCCGGAAGTAGTGTGCAGTATCGTATCCCAGTGCTGGTACTTGAGGTAATAGCTGTCCAGCTCACCGAGTATTTCCGCCATAAATACAAAGACGAAAATGACAATTTCAAGCACGCTCGGTATCTCTACCCTGAGCCGGTTCTCCACAAATTGCGGCAGCACGTAGAGCAGCAGTACGAAGGCGCAGACGATGGCGTTATCAAAATGGCCGTTGAATATGCTGCGTATCAGGACGAGTATGACTATAGTGCGCAGGATTATGTAGGTCCAGAACGCGCCCGGTTCCTCCTTCATCTTCCGCCGCCACATACCGCGGTTTTCCTCCCGTCGCTCCTGCCTGCGCAGCTTACGGCTCTCCTTGCTCATGGCTTTCTTCCTCCTGAAGACAAAGTAATAGCAGTTAGGTATAAGTGTATCAGAACTTTGTCAGCAGGGCAATAAGCAATACATATTAAATTGTTGCTGCATCATTCGGCCGGTGCGGCGCTAATCTCCAGCGAGCATATTCCGTACCCCTGTATAAGCTTCAGCCTTGCTCCGTCCATGTCCCAGGACACCCATGTGCTTCCCGATTCTCCCGCAGCCGCGCTTGCATCCGACGGCTCTCCGTACGCGTTTTCGAGCGCATTATAATATAAGCTGCTCTCAGTCCCGGCCAGATACACCGAAACTGTGCTTACCCGTCCGGAAGCATCGTACATGGTCGTAGGCTTTACCGTCTCCCCAAAAAGCTCAGCGGTGTAGATGCGTCCTATGAGCGTCGTCCCATCGCCGGCCAGGTTCTGTTCGCCTCCGCCTAAGACAGCCGCGCTCTCCCCGTCTGTCATGCCCAGAAGTCCGGAGAGTTCCCGCAGCGTCTGCGCATTTTCAGCGCTCCAATCCTCCAAAGCCGTATCGGCCGGCAGCTCAGTGTTTGCGGGCGGCATCGACACCTCCGATGTTTCAACACCGCAGGCGGCCAGCATGGATACCGCCAGCGTTATGGCCGCAAGTGCGGCAATTTCACGTCTCATACGCTGCTCTCCTTTTTCAGACCGTATGCGTCTTCAGATAATCAATCCAAAGCTGATAATACTCCTGCGTCAAATGCACACCGTCAGGCGTAGCATCTGCGGGCAGAAAGCCGTCCGCATCCTGCATACACTCCGCAACGTTCACATAGTTTACGCCCTTCTCTTCGCACATCCGGCACAGCGCCCTCTGCAGTCTGACCACGTTTGCGTTCGTATATATATCATTTGAGCCGTCTTTCCACCTGCTGACAGGGATTATGGACTGCACGTATATTACTGCATCCGGGTGAGATTCCCGTATAACGTCTATGATACGAGCGTACTCCTCTGCGAAAGCGCTCTCATACACCCAGCCAAGCTCGTTAAGCCCGAGCATTATATAAACCTTGCTGTATTCAGCCCGCTGGAGCGCCTCCGATACGGTAAGCATCTGTCCGTTCAGGCTCACGACCCTGTCGGTAAATACCTTGTCCACCGAGAGGCCAACGGATGAGAAGAAGTTTTCCACCGGCAGGCCCGAGTACATCTTCAGCCCTTCCGTGCGCGAATCGCCGACGAAAACGGCATCGGAAAAATAGTCGTCCGCCGCCTGTCCGCTCTGCTGGACGGTCACAGTCAGTCCTTCCCCAACTTCGGCAGCCGTGCCGGAGCCAACTTCATATGATGGCAGCGGCGTTTGTGCCGGCTCCGGGCTGTCAGCCGGCTCTTCGCTGGGCTCAGGGGACGGCTCAGCCGCGTCGTCCGTATCGCCGCTGCTTTCAGGCGCGGCATCAGGTAGAGACGGCGTCTGCTCCAATACAGGCGTATTCCGCTCAGGAGCATCGGCCCCGCATCCGGACAGCAGTGACATCGTCACGGCGCCTGCGAACAGCAGGGCAAAAGCCAGCAGCGACACCCTGAATCCTGTTCCGTCCCCACGTTTGTTTCGGTTGTTTTTACTCACCTGTTTATTCCTCCGGTATCTCTCCTGAATTGCCGAAAGCAACGTAAAGTCCCTTGTCTCCGTACTTCGCGTTGAGCTCCTCAAGCGCCGCCTCCGCGTCTTCCATGGAGCCATACTGGCCTATTGATACGAAGTATTCGCCCGCAGCTGTTTTCACCTGGCTGGCGCCCTCTTTCGCGTAATCCTCGCAAAGGTATCCCAGCTCGTCGCCGTACGGCAATGACTTGCTGCGCAGGTAATATACCGTTTCTCCGGCGCTCTCGGTATCAGCGCTGAAGTTCAGTGCGAGGGCTCCGGGGTTGGAGTATTCGCTGACTTCGCAGCTGTATCCCGCCTTCATTACAATTGTAATGCTCATGGTGGAATCGTCCATATGCATATTCCTGTATACATCGAGCACGGCGTCGGAGCTGAGAACGCTTTCGCTTATGGACTCAAAGTCCAGGCCGCGTACGCCGTGGAGCTTGAAAACGACTCTGTTGGGAGCAAGGAAGTGCTCAACAGTATAGGCCGGCGCCGTTTTGCTGTCTGAGAATGTCAGAACAACGGTTTTTCCTTCTGTTTCTGCTCCGGCCTGCACACCGTCTGTCCTTTCGCCCCCGGAGCCTACATGCAGGACACGCACAATGTCCCCCAGCACGGGTATATCGGCAGCGTAACTATAGATGGGCATGATATTTGCACCTGCAAACATTACGCAAACAGCCGCAGCTACGCCAGCCGCCGTGCGCTTAACCGCACGCAAGCTCTTGCGGCGTCTTGCTCTGTCAATGCCGGCGTCAATGGCGCCGCTTACTTCCTCCGGTATACATATGCTGTTATATTTTACTTTACCTGCGTTCATTCAAGTGTCTCCTTTCTCAAGCTGCGTCCTTAATTTTTTAAGGGCACGATATACTCTGGTCTTTACTGTCGGTTCCGGTTCCTCAAGTATTTTTGCTATCTCCGCGAAGCTGTATTCTTCGAAGAATCTAAGAGTTATGCAGGTTCTATCGCGTTCATTCAACATATCCAGAGCATCATAGAGATCCAAACTGTCCTCAACCTGCAGCTGTTCATCACTTGGAATTTCCGCAGCGGCCGATATTTCATCGAAGCTGGAACTGTGCGCATTTCGCCTTATATGGTCAATAGCGCAGTTAATGACAATTCGCGTCATCCAGGTGCGGAAGAGCTCCTGCTTTCTCAGCGTGTGCAGCTTACACAGGCCCCTGTACGCAGCTTCACTGACTATATCCAGCGCGTCGTGCTCGTTTTTTACATATGAGTATGCAATGCGATAATATCTGGCCCTGTCCGCCTGTAAAAGCCCGGCATATGTCTGCTTATTCATGCTGTTCACCTTTGCTTTCACTAATTAGACGCACCAGATGCTCAAAAAGATGCATATAAGCTTTTGCCGCTCGATTTATTTTCTCTCTCCGGCGACGAAAAAAGCGCCCGTACCTTTCGGTACGAGCGCTTTAAATCTGGACTCACACGAGCTCGATAACGGCCATCTCGGCGGCGTCGCCGCGGCGGGGGCCGATGCGGGTGACGCGGGTGTAGCCGCCGGTGCGGTCGGCATACTTCTCAGAGAGCTCCTTGAAGGTCTTGTGAGCCACGTCCTCGCGGGTGATGAAGCTCAGGGCCTGGCGGTAGGCCGCCATGTCCTTCTGCTTGCCAAGGGATATCATCTTCTCGGCCAGAGGCTGAATCTCCTTGGCGCGGGTGTAGGTAGTCTCCATGCGGCCGCGGTCGAGAAGGTCCGTGACCTGCTGACGGAGCATAGCCATACGCGCGTCGGTAGCCTTGCCGAGCTTCCTGGTTCCGGGCATATTGGTTTCCTCCT
>CALXGL010000075.1 GCA_944387825.1 uncultured Oscillospiraceae bacterium
ATTAGAGAATAAAGAGTTCATACAGCGCCCCTTGCGGTAGAATGAAGTTGCCGCATGACAAGACACCAGAAGGTCTGTATGAACTATCACCATCTTACCGTAGAAGAGCGCCCTTTTCCATAAAAAATATTATGCCGACGGTTTAAGCTGTCTCAAAATTTCTCGCTTGCTCGGAAGAAACGTCAGCACCGTCTCCCGCGAAATACGTCGCAACTGCACCCGCATGTATGAACCCCCAACTACTACCTACTACCCTCTCACTACCGCCGAGGTATGTCCCAGGGGATGTCATCGGCTACATCAACCAGAAGCTTAGAGCGACCGTGGGCCTAAGTTTGCCAACAGGGCAGACATAGTGACTCGGCTGCATTATGATGTGTGCTCTGCTGATCAGTGCGCATGGCAGAAGGGTACTGCTGAGAACCTCAACGTCCTGCTGCGGGAGCTCTATCCCAATGGTAGGAACCTGCCGCGTGTGCGCTCGCGATACTAAAACAAGGCCTGGCGTTAATTAACGCCAGGCCTTGTAAAAAGCTTAACTTCCAGTTTCTTAGGGATTTAAGTTCCCGCGAGCTCCTCCATTGTTGCGTTTAGTTTCGCAAAACACTGGTAAAAAGTTATAACCGCGGGCTGAGTATCTTTAACTGCGTGAAACGCCGCGTTCCCACTTTGATACGGCCCGGTCTGTGGCGTGCAGCCTCTCGGCCAGCTCCCGCTGGGTGAGGCCCTTTTCCTTGCGCCGCTCGCGTATGAGCGCGCCGGTTTTGATGTTATCCAATGTGCTCCCCCCTGCTTGGGTAATATGCCCCAAGCATAAGCCAAAACCGGCAAAATTGCACCAAACCTGCGGTTGAGAGCGGAAAAACGTCGTCTAAAACCTCAGCGCGCCCTTCGGGCAGGTCTCCACGCAGCGGAGGCAGAGGATACATTCCGACGGGTCCGGCGCGGCGTGGACGCGGATATCCATCGGACATACCTGCGCGCATCTGCCGCAGGAGACGCACTTTTCGCTATCCACCCGCACACGGAAAAGAGCGAAGCGGCCTGTCAGCCTGAGAAAGACCGACACGGGGCAGACGTATTTGCAGAACGCCCGGTTGTCCCGGCACTTATAGGCCAGGGCAATGCCCGCAGCGTAATAGGCGAGGTTTCCGGCAATGAAGCTCCACCACATGACTTGCTCCAGCTCCGGAACATGCAGCAGGAACAGCGCCCCGACATACGCGAGCGCCGCGCCAAAGACGATATAGCGCACGAAGCCCCAGCTCCGCCGCGGTCCCTGCGGCGTTTTGAATGGCAGCAGGTCTAGCACCATGGCTGTCCAGCAGGCATAGCCGCACCAACCGCGCCCGAAAACAAGCGGGCCGACGAGCTTGGCGACGGCGTAGTGTATGACCGCCGCCTCAAAAACGCCCAGGAAGAGATAGTACCAGAAGCCCTCTATCTGCATATTCTCCCTGCAGATGAGGCCCAGGTACACGAGCATATACAGGCCGACGGCAAACTGCACGACGTGACGGGCGTACCTCCACCCCGCCGCGTACAGGGCGAGGCCCAGGGCCAGGGCTGTGCCGATATAGCTGAAGTTGAGGAGGTAAAAGACCTTCCCCAGCGCCAGCCAGAGCGAGACGGCCACAGTCTCAAACAGCAGCCACATTCCCAGGGCAGGCAGATACTTCTTCATGGCGGCGCTATCCCTCCGCGCCTGTGTCGGCCAGGTATTCGGCGTACTCGCGCTCCCAATAGAGCCGGTCGGCCTCACCTATCTCTCGCAGGACGCGGCAGGGATTGCCGACGGCTATGACCCCGGAGGGGATATCACGCGTCACGACCGAGCCTGAGCCGATGATGACGTTATCGCCAATGGTTACGCCGGGGTTCACCACTGTATTGCCGCCTATCCATACGTCGGAGCCTATACGCACTGGCTTTGCGTACTCTACGTCTGTGTTGCGCACGGGCGCGTAGGTCGGGTGCGTCGCAGTGTAGATGTTCACGTTGGGGCCGAGGTAGACGTTGTCTCCGAACTCGACCTTGCATACGTCCAGGATAGTGAGGCCAGCGTTGGCATAGAAGTGGCGGCCGAAATATATCCGGTCGCCGTGGTCAAAGTAGACCGGCGGGGTGAGCTGCAAGTCCTCCGGAGCGGCCGCAAAGCACGCGCGCAGCTCGTCCAGCGGCGCGCGGTCATGCCAGAACTCGGAATCGTTGAAGCGCTTCTGCGCCGCATGCACACGCGCGGCGGAATCATCCCCGACGCGGAAGGGGCAGTACAGTCGCCCGCTTATCATCCGCTCCCACTCGATACGTGACTTCATTTTCGTACCTCCATTATTCCCGTGCGGCGGCCTGCCTTGCGAGGATATTCAGCGTCTCGCTGTCCGGCTGGCCGCCGTAATATTTGTCCAGCACGGCGAGGAACACGGCGTTATCCTCGCTTGCCTTTGAAAACAGTGTCATGCTGGAGCGGAGCTTCAAATCGTCAGGCCAGCCCATCACGGCTACGGGGTCTGAGCAGTCCAGCTGGAGCAGAGCCTCAGATATCTCGCGCAGGTTGGCGCCGAGATAAGGGTGCTCGATGAAGGCGCGGGCCTCGTCTATGTCGCGGATGGCGTAGTACCGCGCTGTGCTGCTCCGGCCCAGGCCCTGGAGCTGCGGGAAGATATACCACATCCAGTGGCTGGCCTTATAGCCGCCGCGAATCTCTCCCAATGCACGCTCGTAAGCGCGCTTTTGCGCGTCAATGAATCTCGAAAGGTCGTACTCAAATATCATCTCATTCCAACTCCTTTATCAACAGCGCCACCGTCTCAACTGTTGTATCTTCGTCCCAACTGATTTCCTGAACTTCTTTGCCCTTAAAATACACGGGAAAGCGGAAGCGTATGCGCTTGAGGAAGCGGCCGTCTGGCAGCTCGGATTCGTATATTTCTATACTCTCAACGAAGCTGGATATAAACTCTTTTTTCTCGGCGTCGGTGAATTTATCATACAGTCTGTCAAAGCAAAGCAAATATTTGTAGACGTTTTCACCATTGATTTTTTGGCGGCGAATGTTGTCAATTCGTTGTTCTGCTTCGAGGATAGAATCCTCTATACTGTCGAGCTCGTTATATAGTGCGTCAAGACGCATCTGCATATCCTGGTATTTGCGTTCAAACTGTCGGTCGTCTATGTCGAGCGTGTCAATCTGCTGTGAGAGGCGATCTTTGGAGCCAAGGACTTGACGCCGCTGCTTTTTGAGCGTTTCGATTTCACTTTCAATTTCGCTCGTGTCAATGCGGGCGTTTATTTTTTCGCGTATCACAGCTTCAAACTTTGGATTTTGAACCAGCTTGATTATGACCTCTTCAACGGCCCTATTTACCTTGTCCTCGCTCCACTGCCGACGATAATCGCAAAGATGCCCATCCACCTCACGTCTGTGTTTGCAAACATAGTAGAAGTAATCTCTATATAGAGAACCGTCCGGTTTCTTCTTGCGATTGACATTGCCGTACATTCCGGCACCGCATACAGGACAGCGGAGGATGCCGGAAAGTATATGCTCGTGATCGAGACTGTGCGTTTTTTTGCGTTTGAAGCCTGATTCGCGTCTCTTGTCACTGGCCTCCTTCCAATCAGCTTCGGAAATTATGGCGTCATGAATACCGTCGTAGAGCATATAATCCGATTGCTTTACAATATGGCTGTCCCTCTTGCCAGGTATCTTTTCGTTTTTGCGCCGACCATAAGCCAGCTTACCGCAGTATACGGGGTTGTCAAGAACGCCTTTTACAAAAGAAGCTGAAAATGCGCTGAGCGTATTGTTTTGACGCTTCTTCTTTTTGTATCCGTGCTTGTTAAGCCATGAAGCTATGCCGTTTGCGCCGAGATTGGTGTGAATGTATTTGTCAAATATCAGCTTGATTATTTCAGCCTCGTCCTCGGCAATTTGAAGCTGCCCATCGACTAATTTGTATCCGTATGGGGCAAAACCGCCGTTCCATTTGCCCTCGCGAGCCTTTTGGCGTCGTCCCTCCATAGTCTGAACAAGTATGTTTTCGCGCTCAATCTCTGCTACAGCGGAAAGAACAGAAATCATCAATTTACCGGAGTCTTTGGAACTGTCTATACCGTCCTCCACACAAATCAGATTGACACCGAAATCCTGCATGCGCTGAAGCGAGCTTAGAACATCAGCAGCATTTCTGCCGAAGCGGGACAGCTTGAAAACGAGTACATATGATATACGGTCTTTGCCATCTTCAATGTCGCGCAGCATGCGCATAAATTCCGGTCGCCCGTCTACGCTCTTGCCGGACTTACCTTCGTCAGAGTATTCGCCGGCGACATAGCAGTCCTGGAAGGCGGCGTATTTTCGCAGCTTGTCCTTCTGAGCGTCCAAACTGTAACCGTCTACCTGCATTGCAGTCGAAACTCTTGTATATATGTAACAGGCTGTTTTCCTACGCCGCCTCCAACGATTCATCATTCCAAGTAAATATTAAGTAATGAATTGTCCCAACATCATATTAACATGCCTTCTTGAGTTTCGTCAATGTTATTTCATCTTTAGCTTCTTCATTATTCGCTTCATTCAAAAGGTCAACTTCATCACCGTATTTTTCAATCATACGGCTCAGGAAATCCGTCAACCTTTCAAAATCAGCATTTGCCATAGATCCGCCTCCTTTCACATAAGATTTGACATGATGAAATTTATAGCTCGTGTGTCAAAGGTCGGCTCAGGCGACCTTTATCCTCTCTCGCTGCGAGCGCCCGGTCAACGCAGTACTTCACATCGAGCAGCTCTACCAGCTCGTCGCGGAGGGTCTTGTACTTGGCGTAGGCGGCATCGTTCTCGTGCGCGAGCGAGTTAAGCTCGCGCTGCCACTCGGCGGTGCGTATGCCGTCTGCGAGCTTGCGGCGGGCGAGGTAAAATTGCATTAGCTCTGATTCGTGCTCGGCCTTGAACTGCTCGCGCTTGGACTTCCACTTGATGGAGTTCAGCTGGTCGTGGACGGGCTTGGTGCGCTCGTACTGCTCAGCGTATCTCAGCAGGTCGCGCAACTCTTTCATGCGGCTGTGCTTGGCGTCGAGGCTGGATTTTACGTCGGATAGACGCTTGCGCAGCAAATCGAGGCGGGCTTGCAGGTCATCCAATGTGTGCAAACTGCTCTCTTGCAGATACGCTGCGGCTGCTGCGAAGCGCTTTAGATTACTCACCTTGGCCTTTCGGCTCCACGCTCCGGTGTTGCGTGCGTCGTAGTAGTCCGAAAGCAGTGCAGCAAGCGTTGGCGGCTGAGGCTTGTCCAGTTCGGCACGGAGCTCTTCGAGCCAGCCCGTCAGGGCTTTTATCTTTTCCCGCAGCGTACGCAACATCGTATTGGCCGACCTTATCCAGCGGTTGCGCTCGCCCTTATCTGTGGCGATGCCTCTGGCCTCCATCTGTCTGACGGCGACGCCCTCGTGGACGGTTGGTGCTTGGTCAATGCCCAGTTTCTCATACGAGCGGTGGTCAATGCGGCACTCAAGCCCTTTATCTTTAAACTTCGCGTTGCATAGCGTCGCCCAGGCCTTGCGCCATTCTTCAAGCGTCTCGGTACGACCCCAGTCCGTGGTCGGCACGGCATCGAACTTTCCGTCCGCCCGGTACACGCGCCGCTGTTTCGCGCCCCATGTGCCGTCCGGGTTCAGCGGACGTATTGGGCAGAGGACGTGAACGTGTGGGTTTTCAATGCCGCCTTCCCTGTCCGGCTGGTGGATGGCAAGGTCCGCGATCATGCCGCGTGAGACGAAGTTGTCCAGCAGGAATTGCCGCGCAAGGGCGATGTTTTCAGCGAGTGTGAACTCGTTTTGCAGCGCGATGTCAAAGCTGTAGGCAAGCTGCGCGTTTTTGCCGCGCTCGGCGGCCTCGACCGCGTTCCAAAGTGTCTGCCGGTCAGCATACTCGTGCGGAGCATGAGGCGGCAGCAGGATCTCAGTGTATACCACGCCGCCTTTGCGGGTGTAGTTGCTGTGCTCACCGTAGCGCTCGCTGTATAGCCTCTCACCCGCGCGATATGCCGCCGACTCGATGACCGACTGGCCGGCACTGCGCTTCACCTGACCGACGTGAAAGTGGTAGAGCGCCAATCACTCACCGCCTTTCGGCAAGAGCGCCTGCACCTCCGGCAGAGCGAAGATGCGCTCGATCAGCTCGTAAAACTCGCGCTCGCTCAAGACTCGCACAGTTGGCGCGACGCTCTCCACCGCCGCGCCGTGGGTGATGAGCCGGTGTGCGCGTTTTTGGCGCTCACCCTTGGCGATATGCTTTGTACGCTGCTCGAGGCGTTGCAGCCGGTTTCTGTGATGACGGATGCGTTCTTCGAGCTCGGCGCATTCTTTTTGAAGTTGTTCCTTGGTTTTAGCTATAACCTTACCTCCTTGAAATTGGGTTAGCCGCGCAGCGGCGCAAGGGCCATGCCCTTGACCGGAGCGCAGCGACGCAGACTTAACGCACATACATGGTCATGTATAGAAGTGCGCCCTTGGACAAAGCTTCTTCACGAAGGGTACGCCGAGACGGTGTACCCTTCGCCGCAATGGTGTCGCGAAACGCGACATCTTCTTAGAGCATTGCTGGGTGTACCGAAACGGTACACCCCTCTGACAGGGCGTCGTGAAATGCGACTCCCCCAGCTGTCTGGGAGGCAACGGCTGCTGCGTTTCACCGCAGCCCCTCGCGTTTCGCGAGCCCCCGGTGACGATGGGTGACGATGGTGACGATGTTTTAACGCCCCTATTTTCATCGTCACCACCGTCACCAGCGCCGCTACCTTCTCCAGCAGCGGGTCGGGCGGCTCGCGGTAGGGCTCCTTGTCGGCGTGGTCGAAACACCAGAGCAGGCGCTCCTCGTCGCGCACGAGGTGGATGCGCTGGTCGGGCTGGTCGCGGCCGGAGACGCTGAGCGTAGCCGCGTTGTCCGTGCGGTTCTCCTTGCTCAGCACGAACGCGCCGTCGGCACAGCCGTAGAGGCCTGTCGTGCCGGCGATGCGGTCACACTCGTCGTTTGTCGCGGACTTGCGCGTGTGGTGGACGATGAGCAGGCAGAGCCCAAACTTGTCCGCAAACTGTTTGAGCTGGCCGATGATCTGGTAGTCGTCACGGTAGCTGTACGCCTCGCCGCTCGGCTCGCGCACC
>CALXGL010000076.1 GCA_944387825.1 uncultured Oscillospiraceae bacterium
GCTGCCCTCGTCGGTCTCGTCGTCGGAGCAGGGGATGTAGAGCTCACGGGTGCCGGGACGGACGGTGGCGTGGGTGCCGATGAGGTTGCGTCCCTTGTCGCGGTCGGGCATGAGCACCTGGCCTATCGGGAAGCCGTCGCGATTGAATATCAGGTTACGGCCCTGGAAGGTCAGCGCGACGTAGAGGTTGCCGTCGCCGTCGGTCTCGCAGGACTCCGGGCCGTGGTAGCGTGTGAAGGCGTAGGGCGCGCTGCTCCAGCCGCCGCCGGTGGGCACGCGCAGCAGCCTGCCGCCGTTGTACTCGGTTATCCAAAGTACCTTCTCGTCCGGCGAGAGGGCGATGCCGTTCGGCGCGGCGAGATTTTTGGCGAAGGTGGTGACGGTCTTCATGTCCGCGTCCATGTGGTAAACCGCTCCGATGCGGTTATAGAGGTCGCCGACGAAGTGCGTAAAATAAAAGCCGCCGCTCTTGTCAAAGGCAAAGTCGTCGACGTGGACGCCTTCGCACATATAGGCAAGCTCCTTGCCTTCAGGTGAGAGGACGATGATGCCGCCGTCACGGCTGTCAGGCTTGCCGGTCGGGAAGCAGCCAACAAAGATGCGCCCGTCGCGGTGCAGCTTGATGCCGAAGGAGCGGACGGTGGGATCTGTCCAGATTTCCTCGACCTTCTTCGTGGCCATGTCCATGCGGAACACGCGGCCTATGTCCGTGGCGTTGAAGTACATAGTGTTGCCTGTGCGGTCGAAGACTATGCCCTCGAGGTGGAAGGGGCGCTTGTCGCTGACCTTCACAAACCGCTCGGCTGTGACGGTGGGCAGCGCGGCTTCGGCGGGCGGGATGGGGTTAAAGTCGCGCTCGTACTTGTAGTCGAATACGCTCATTTTTTCTGCTCCTTTCTGTATTCGGCCTGCCCGGCCCGAGTTTCTGCCCGGGCCGGGATAAAACTCACTTCGCAGCGTTGCCGGCGTTGTACTTCTGGCCCTTTACGAGCGCGCCGACGATGGGATGCGTGGTGTAGAGCTCCTCGAGGTAGTGTATCTCCTCGGGGGTGAGGGTGACGTTCAGGCTGGCGACGGCGTCATCGAGATGCCAGGGCTCGGTCACGCCGACTATCGGCGCAAACACAGGGTTCTTGCTGCGCACCCAAGCCAGGGAGACCTGCACCATCGGTATGCCGCGCTTGTTGGCAACCTCCTCGATGCGGTTGACGATGGGTTCGTCGAGCGCCTTCGTGGCGGCGTACTTCTCCGCGGTCTTGAAGTCGTTCTCGCTGCGGTTATGTTTGCTGCCCCAGGGGTGGCAGCAGTAGCCGGAGGCGTTGGGGCTGTACGGCGTGCAGACCACGCCCGCGTCGTCGCAGGCCCAGAGCATCTCGCGCTCGTCCTCGCGGTAGAGCAGGTTGAGGTGGTTCTGCATGGTGATGAAGTTGGCCCAGCCGTGCATCTTCGCGGTCATGTAGGCCTTCTCAAACTGCCAGGCGAACATGGCGCTGGCGCCGATGTAGCGGGCCTTGCCGGCCTTGACGACATCGTTCATGGCCTCCATGGTCTCCTCGATAGGCGTGTCCCAATCCCAGCGGTGCAGGATGTATACATCGACATAGTCGAGCTGCAGCCGCTTCAGGCTGTGGTCGATCTCGCTCATGATGGCCTTGCGGGAGGAGCCGGCGCGGTTGGGGCCGGTGCCCATCTTCTGGTTGACCTTGGTCTGGATGACCAGCTCGTCGCGGTCGGGGCCCCAGCGCTTGAGGGCGTTGCCGAGTATCTCCTCGCTGGCGCCAATCGAGTACATATTCGCGGTGTCAAACCAGTTGAGGCCGAGGTCGAGCGCGTGCTTGACCACCTCGTCGGCCTTGTCCTGACCAATCAGCCAGGGGCGTCCCCAGCGGTTGAGGTCGCCGAAGCCCATGCATCCGACGCAGATGCCGGGTACGTCGAGCCCGCTTTTGCCAAGCTTCTTGTACTCCACGCTGTTGCCGATGGTTGACGGCTGGAAGGTTGTAGCTGCAAGTGCCATTTTAGTTCTCTCCTTTGCAAATTATATATAGTTTATACCGGCTGACGTATCAATCGCCGTTCTTGCGCTCCACCGGGGTCTTCTTCGGCAGGGCCATGAAGAACAGGCAGCCTATTACGGTTATTATGGTCGCGACGATGCACGAGGCGTTGAACGAACCCGTGGAGCGGCGCAGGGCGGCGGTGACCAGCGGCGCGACGACCAGCGGCACGGCGGTGCTGAGCGTGCCCCAGCCGTAGAGGGTGCTGGCGTACTTCTGACCGAACAGCTTGCCGAAGATGACTCCGTAGACAGGCGTGCGCCCGCCGTAGCCGATGCATATTACTATAAAGAGCGCCGCTATCAGCCCGCTGCTGCCGGCTGGGATCAGCGCGAGGCAGCCCACGACGGAGCAGACGCACATGATGAGGTAGGTGAGCTTGGGCCCGGCCTTGTCCACCAGCGCGCCGCCGAGGAAACGTCCGACCGCGCTGCCTATGCCGGTGCAGGACACTGCGATTGCCGCGGCGGAGGCGGTGAGCATCTTTTCCTCGGTCACGAACACGGCAACGTAGGAGCTGATGAAGGAGTAGGGCCAGACCAGCAGGGCGTAGGCCAGGAACACAAACCAGAAGTCACGTGTGCGCAGAGCTTCGCCGACGGTGACGAACTTCTCCTCGGCGGGCTTGGACGCGCCCGCGGCCGCGGCGGCGTAGCCCTTGGGCGTCCAGCCGGCGGGCGGCGCGCTCATGAAGAAGGA
>CALXGL010000077.1 GCA_944387825.1 uncultured Oscillospiraceae bacterium
GACCGCTGTATCAGCGCGAACAGCCTCGAAGCGCGCGTGCCCTTCGGCGATATCTTCTTCGTCCGCTACGTCATGGGTCTCGACCCGGCGCTGAAAATGAACCGGCACGGCATAGGCAAATACCTGCTGCGCAAGGCCTTTGAGCGCGACGGCTGGCTGCCACAGGATCTGCTCTGGCGGCAGAAGGCGGCCTTCTCCGACGCCGTCGGCCACTCGATGGTGGACGACCTGAAGGAGTACGCGGAGGCGAGGTACTCGGACGCCGAGTTTGAGGCCCGGCGCCGGAACTACGATTACGCGCGGCCCTTCACGAAGGAGAGCCTTTTATACCGCGAGATTTTTGAGAAATACTATCCCGGCCAGGCCCGGATGATACCCGGCTTCTGGATGCCGAATCCCTCCTGGCCCGGCTGCGACGTCGCCGACCCCAGCGCCCGCGTCCTCGCCAACTACGGCGAGAGCGGAATATAAGCGGCTCCCAACTCTTTTCTTCTCATGCCCTGAAAGGGCGGCCCCGCGCCAAAGCGCGGGGCCTTTTAAAGCGATACCCCCGCCGCGGCGGGGGTATCGCTTATTCACGGTTCCGGT
This sequence comes from uncultured Oscillospiraceae bacterium, assembly GCA_944387825.1. Lineage (GTDB taxonomy): Bacteria > Bacillota > Clostridia > Oscillospirales > Oscillospiraceae > Scatomorpha. The sequence continues at coordinate 589 of CALXGL010000077.1, forward strand.
AGTCGTTCATCATGGAGGAGAAGAGTTCCTTCGTCGTGGGCGGAGTGTAGCTTATAGCGTTGGCTCCGGCCTCAACAGTGCGCATTATGCTCTCCTCCGTGCCGCCGCCGGTGGCTATTATGGGCACATCCGGCCAGTCGCGGCGTATGGCTCTTACAACCTCGGGCGTGCGCGCGGCGGCGGAGACGTTGAGTATGCTGGCCCCGGCGTCAAGCCGCGCGGCTATATCGGTCTTTTCGCTGACCACGGTGACAACGAGGGGAATGTCTATGTAGTTCGAAATTCTCTGCACGTCCTCGTTGCCAATCGGCGCGTTCACGACGACGCCCATTGCGCCCTCCGTCTCGGCGTCCCAGGCGAGCTGCAGCGTGCGTATGCCCTGCGTGGTTCCGCCTCCGACGCCGCAGAAAACGGGGATTGAGGAATATCTGAGCACCGACGAGGATATGGTGGGCTGCGGCGTGAAAGGATAGACGGCCAGGACGGCGTCCGCATTGCAGTTTCGTATTATGGCTATGTCGGTGGTAAAGACCAGCGACTTGATACGGCTGCCGTTGACCACAATGCCGCTGGCGTTCCGGGCCGCGCTCGGGACCTTGAGAATGTGGTGGCGCAGCTTGCTGTTTATCTGCGGAACATATTTTTTGCTCTTTGCGCCGGGGACAGAACCGCTGACATCCAGCTTTTCCGCTATCTTATCGGCCAGCTTGTCGGCGATTTTATCTTCAAGCATCACATCATCTCCTTGAATGTATTATTTCGTTCCGCATCATTGTATCACAATTTTGCCGCATGGAAAAGTACATAAATGTTAAAACTCTCCGAGATAGTCCAGCTTCAGCGAGAGGACGCGAAGTACGCTTTCGTCTATTTGGCGTTCGGTGAGCCGGCCGGATTGGACAGCCTCGGTCACGGCCTGGACTACGCCGGGGATATCGTCCGGCCCCAGCAGGATATCCACTCCGGCCTCCAGCGCCATGACGCAGCGCTCGCCCATGCCGTACCCGTCGAGCGCGCCCATCTCAAGTCCGTCTGTGATGACGACGCCGTCCCAGCCGAGCTTTTCGCGCAGCAGTCCGGTGACTACCTCCCTGCTGAGGCTGGCGGGACGCTCGCTGTCAATGGCGGTCATGGTGATGTGGCCCACCATAACCATGTCCGCTCCGGCCTCAATGCCGGCGATAAATGGCTTGAGCTCGCCGGTCATAAGCTCGTCCACGCTCTTGTTGACCACGGCCGCGCCGGTATGCGTGTCGGTCGAGGTGTCGCCGTGGCCGGGGAAGTGCTTGAGCGAACACATTATGCCCGCGTCGTGGAAGCCGCGCACAGCCTCGGGGATAAGCTCCGCGGCCTGGTCAAAGTCATCGGAGTATGCGCGGTCGCCGATAACCGTATTGGCCGGATTCGTCCACACGTCCGCCACGGGCGCAAAGTCGAGATTGAAGTGCAGCGCGGCCATATCGGAGCCTATGGTATAGGCGTTGTCCCAGGCGACGGCAGTACCCCGATCCCTGTAGCTGTACATCGGGTCTACCCAGGTCGTGCCGAGCTTGTACATGAGCCGGCCCACGTTGCCGCCCTCCTCGTCGGCGGAGATGAAGAGCGGGATTTCGCTGTAGCTCTGGGCATTGTCTATCATGGCGAGCGTCTGCTCGCGCGTGACCAGATTGTCCAGCGTATATATGAAGCCGCCCACGGGATACTGCTCGAGCGCCGCCCTGGTTGTCTCTCCGGCTGCCGTGACGGGGGAGACACCTGTAAGAGTCTCGGGCCATACAATCATGAGCTGACATATTTTTTCCGTGAGCGTCATTCCGGCCAGCAGCTGCTCCGCTCTGTCCGGGGTCGGTTCCGGGGTGGGCTCCGGAGTAGGCGACGGAGTTATGTTAACCTCTGGCGTGGGCGCGCCTGCATCAGGCGAAGCACCGCAGGCGGAGAGCAGCAAGACTGCGGCAAGGAGTATGGATATTGCGGATTTTTTCATGTATATTGACCCTTTCTGACATTGGTGGTATAATATTAAAGTTTTCGGGGTTTAATCCCGGTCTATTTTAACACAAATTAAAGGAAGCGTAAAGCATGGCTAAAATCGACATATTCTCCGGCTTCCTGGGCGCGGGCAAGACCACGCTCATAAAGAAGCTCATTGACGAGGCATACAGGGGCGAAAAGCTTGTCCTCATTGAAAACGAGTTCGGCGAGATATCCGTTGACGGCGGCTTTCTGGCCGACGCGGGCGTGGAGATAACGGAGATGAGCTCCGGCTGCATCTGCTGCTCGCTTGTGGGCGACTTTGCCAAGGCGCTCGAGCAGGTCAAGGAGCAGTTCCGCCCCGACCGGATACTGATTGAGCCCAGCGGCGTGGGCAAGCTCTCCGACGTCATACGCGCCGTACAGGACGTGGGAGACAGCGAGCTGGTTCCCGGCAGCTTCACCACCGTGGTGGACGCCACCCGCGCGAAGATGTATATGAAGAACTTCGGCGAATTCTGGTGCAACCAGGTGGAAAACGCCGGCACGATAGTCCTCAGCCGTACAAAGGGCATGAAGGAGGCCAAGCTCGCCGAGTGCGTCGCCATGCTGCGCGAGCACAACCCCACTGCCGTCATCGTCACCACCCCCTGGGACGAGCTCGACGGGGCGCAGCTGCGCGAGGCCATGGAGCGTGAGGACACGCTCTCCGCCGAGCTCGAGCGCCTTGCCCACGAGGCGGAGGATGAGCACGACGAGTGCTGCTGCGGCCATGACCACGAACATGACCATGAGCATGAGCACGAGCACGAGCACCATCACGAGCATGACCACGAATGCTGCCACCACGACCACGGGCATGACCACGGCCATGAGCACCACCATCACCATCACGGCCACGACGCCGACGAGGTCTTTACCAGCTGGGGCGCAGAGACCGCGCGCGCCTTCACCGAGGAGGAGATTGCCGGGGCTCTCAGGGCTCTCGACAGCCTCAGCTATGGCCAGGTTGTCCGCGCCAAGGGCTATGTGCCCGCGGAGGGCGGCTGGATATACTTTGACTACGTCCCCGGCGAGCACGAGATACGCCGCGGCGGCGCCGCGGTCACGGGCCGCGTCTGCGTCATAGGCGCGCAGCTCGACGAGAGCGGACTCAAGGAGCTGTTCCACATTGGATAACCAGATACCCGTCTACCTTTTCACCGGCTTCCTTGAGGGCGGCAAGACAAAGTTCATCCAGGAGACGCTGGAGGACAGGCGCTTCAACAAGGGCGAGCCCACCCTGCTGCTTGTCTGCGAGGAGGGCGTGGAGGAGTATGCGCCCGAGCAGTTCTCCGGCCGCCGTGTAAAGCTCAAGGCGGTGGAGAACGAGGAGGATTTGAACCCTGAGAACCTCACGAAGTGGCTCGCGCAGGCGGAGGCCGAGCGCGTGCTGGTGGAGTATAACGGCATGTGGATGCTCGACAGCCTTTATGGCGCGCTGCCCGAGGGCTGGCTGGTGGCTCAGGAGTTCATGTTTGCCGACGCCAACACCTTCCTCATGTACAACGCCAATATGCGCCAGCTCACCTATGACAAGCTCAAGAGCGCGGAACTGATTGTCTTCAACCGCTTCAAGCCGGAGCTGGACAAGATGGAGTTCCACAAAATAGTCCGCGCCGCATCCCGCCGGGCGGACATTGCCTATGAGGCCGAGGACGGCTCCGTCGTCTACGACGACATAGAGGACCCGCTGCCCTTCGACATCAGCGCTCCCGTCATAAACATCGAAGACCGCGACTATGCGCTGTGGTACCGCGACGTGGCCGAGGAGCCAAAGAAGTACGCGGGCAAGACCGTGCGCGTCAAGGCCCGCTGCGTGGTGAGAAAGGGCATCCCCGCCGGCTGGCGCGTGATGGGCCGCCACGTCATGACCTGCTGCGAGGCCGATATCGCCTTCCACGCCTTCGTCTGCGACTTCCGCGGCGTCAAGGCGGAGGGAAACGACGGCTGGTACATTGTGACGGCGGATATGGAGTACAAGTTCCACCGCTCCTACGGCCGCAAGGGCCCAGTCCTCACCGCGACCGCCGCTGAGCCCTGCGAGGCGCCCGACCCCAGCGTGGCGACGTTTTTCTGATTCGGCGAAGACCGCCGGTGCTCAGCACCGGCGGTCTTTTATTTGCTGCTCTTCGGTTTCAAGCAAGGCGGAGATGCGCGAGGTCAGCTCATTTATCCCCTCGGGTGAGAGCTCGCCGTATATGGGGCCGGAAGCGTTCCAGGGCTCATTGAGGGAAGTCCTGAGCCTTTGAAGAAGCCTGGCATATTTGTCCTCGTCTCCGGAGTCCTCTGCTATGGCCGTCATGGAGGCAAGGCCCATCCACTCCGGAAGTCCGGCGGCAAGGGTCAGGTCATATATGGTTTCGGATATGCGCAGGGCGTCCTCGCGCCGCCCGGACTTTACGGCCTCGTCGGCCAGATGCTGCATTGCCGTCACAGCCTGTGAAATGCCGCCGAGTGCCCTGCTCTGCCAGATAAGCCGCGCCTCGTCCGTGCGGCCCTGAGCCGTATACAGCAGCGCCAGCTGCTCCTGCCTGTCAATCTGTGAGCGCGGTACGGAGCTCAAAAGCGCCTCTGCACGGCCAAGCTCGCCGTTTTGACGGCAGCGGTTCAGGACCATGACCAGCGCGCTCTCGCGCACCTCGGCGTCGCCGCTTTCAAGCAGCCGCTCATACCAGGCGTCGAGCTTTGCACGGTATGGCCCGCCGTCAACGCCGTATAAGAACAGCGCGCCGTCGAGATAACAGGCCGTTGAGAGAAGCAGGCGCTCGCTGCCGGGATATTCATGCAGCTTTTCCACAGCGCGCCGGAAAGCGGCGTCATAGCCTTCGGATTTTGCGAGGGCGTCGAGCGAATTGAGAAACTCGCCTGTTTCGGCCTCGCTCAGCTCGCCGGAGAAGCCGAGCAGGGTGTTGATATCCACGCTCAGCAGGCGCGCAAGAGCGGGCAGAAGCGTGATGTCGGGCAGGCTTGCCGCGCGTTCCCACTTGTTGAAGGCGCTGGCCGTGACGCCCAGACGCTCGGCGGCCTGTTCCTGCGTAATGCCCAGCTCGCGGCGCTTTTCCCGGATTATCTCATTGATGCGCATGGTATCACCTCGGGAGTATTGTACCACCGGCAGCTTTCGCGGCGCAATGGAGCCGCGCTCACAATTGCGCCCTGGAAATTTGAGCGGAACTCAGGCGCGCTTTCGCGGCGCACGGTAAAAATGCGGCGCTTTCAAAGCGCCGCATTTTTCTTTGCTCCTGTCCGCGGTCGGCGGAGGAATTCCAGCTTGGTTTCGCTTATGAGCACGGCAATAAAGATGAGCACAAAGCCGCTGAGCTCGCGAAATGTGAGCTGCTCGTGATAGAAGACGACGGAGATAAGCGTTCCGAAGACGCTCTCGAGCGTGAGCAGTATGGACGAGGTCTGGGGGCTCGTATACTTTTGCCCAAGCGTCTGGAGAATATAGCAGACGCCCGTGCACATCACGCAGAGATAAGCGATTGAGAGCCAGTTTGAAGCGGGGATGACCTCCGGGAAGGGCGCGGACAGCGGCGCGGTGACCCAGCAGAGCAGCGCCGCCGTGGCGAACTGCAGCGTGGTCAGCACTCCGACGCCGTATTTTTCGACGCCGCGGGAGGTAAAGATGATGTGCAGCGCGTAGAAGAAGCCGCAGCACATCGTGAGCGCTTCGCCGAGGCCGATGCTGAGCCCGTCGGAGAGCGAGACGAGCGCCATGCCGGTTATGCAGACAAACGCGGCGGCTATATTGAAGCCGTCGGGCCGCTTTTTTGTGAACGCCCACCAGAGAAACGGCGTTATGACGCAGTATGTGGCGGTCAGAAAGGCGTTCTTTCCGGGCGTCGTATGCTCAAGGCCGAAGGTCTGGAGCGTGTACGCCGCGTAAAGCGCAACGCCCATAAGCGCCCCGGCTTTGAGACAGCCGGAGTCGAGCTTCAAAAGCTGCTTTATGGACGGAAGGCCCATCAGCAGCGCCCCGCCGGTGAAACGTATGGCGAGTATCCAAAGCGTCGGGACGGTGTCCAGCGTCGTCTTCAGCACGACAAAGGACGAACCCCACAGCAGCGTTGCGCCCAGCAGGCAGAGCCGGCCGAGCGCGGCCTTTCCATGCGTATTCATCCGCCCACCTTCTCCATGTGCTGCGCTGCGGCGCGGAGCATGAGCCTCTTCGTAGCTCCGCCTTCGAAGCTTATCTCCACGAGCGCGTCCCCGCCCATGGGCGTGAGCTTTACTATCTCTCCTGAGCCGAAGGCCGTGTGCCTGATTTTGTCGCCGACGGCAAAGGACGGCGTCTTAGGCGCGGGCTTTTCCGGCGCGACGGCGTGCGCGCGCGGCTCGGGCGCGCGGCGCGTGCGGGGCTTCCACTCGCGCTGCTGCTCCGCGCTGTGCCCGCTGCGCTCTATGTCCCCGGCGGGGATTTCGTCCGTGAAGCGGCTGGGAAGATTCATTGTGGTCCGGCCGAATATCATGCGCTGTCTGGCGTTGGTGAGGTACAGCTCCCGCCTCGCGCGGGTGAGCGCGACGTAACAGAGGCGGCGCTCCTCCTCCATCTCATCCGGGTCGCCTATGCTGCGGGCGCCGGGGAAAAGACCCTCCTCCATGCCGACGATGAACACCACGGGGAATTCAAGGCCTTTGGCACTGTGCATGGTCATCATGACGGCGCAGTCGGCGTCGGCGCTGTAGCTGTCGAGGTCTGTGTACAGGGCCACCTGGTCAAGGAAGCCGGCAAGCGACTCGTCGCCCGTCTCGCGCATGTAGCCCAGAATATTGGTTTTCAGCTCGGCTATGTTTTCGAGCCGGGCAAGATTCTCGTCCCCGCCTTTGTCGCGCAGGGCCTTCTCATAGCCGCTGCGCTCGAGCACAAGGTCGTACAGCTGGTCCACGGGCAGCTCTGCGGCCTGTGCGCGCAGCTCGGAGAGCATGTCGGAGAACTGTATGAGCCGCGGCGCGGCGCGGTGAAGCTCCTCGTACTGGTTTGCCCGGGAAATAATCTCGGAGAGGCTGACGCCCTCGCGCAAAGCCAGGCCGCGGGCGGCCTCTACCGTGCGCTCGCCGATACCCCGGCCCGGGACGTTGATTATCCTCGCGAGCCGCAAATCGTCGGAGGGGGAGTGTATGACGCTCAGATAGGCGAGCATGTCCTTTATCTCCGCGCGGTCGAAGAAGCGCATACCGCCCACAACGCGGTAGGGTATCGCGTTGCGCTTGAACGCAAACTCAAGGCGGTTAGACTGCGCGTTCATGCGGTAGAGTATGGCGCAGTCCCTGAAACTGCCGCCGGCGCCGCGGTGCGCGAGTATGTGGGCGGCGACAAACTGCGCCTCGTCGTCCTCGTTCATGGCGGTGTACATATGCAGCTTTTCGCCGTCTCCGGCATTGGTCCAGAGCGTCTTGCCCTTGCGCTCGGTATTGTTGGCAATCACGGCGTTGGCGGCGCTGAGTATGTGGCCGGTGGAGCGGTAGTTCTGCTCGAGGCGTATGGTGCGGCAGCCCTTGTACTGCTTTTCAAAGCTCAGTATGTTCTCAATCGTCGCGCCGCGGAATTTATATATGCTCTGATCGTCGTCGCCGACAACGCAGATGTTGCCCCAGCCTCCGGCGAGCTGGCTTGCGAGCAGGTACTGCAGGTGATTGGTATCCTGATATTCGTCAATCAGCACGTACTTGAACTGGCGCTGGTAATGCTCGAGGACGTCCGGATGCTCGCGGAAGAGGAGGACGGTGTTGTATATGAGGTCCTCAAAGTCCATGGCCCCGGCTTTGAAGAGGCGCGAGGCGTAGGCCTTGTAGATTTCGCACAGCTGGCGCTGCCTGGGGTCGGAACTCTGGCCGTTCTGAGCGGCGAAACGCTCGGGGGAGAGCAGCTGGTCCTTGGCGGCGTCGATTGCCGCAAGCATGCTGCGCGGGGGATAGACCTTGTCGTCCAGGTTCATCTCGCGCAGAATGGCCTTCATAACGCTCTGCCTGTCGGATGTGTCGTAAATTGTGAAGTCACGCGGATATCCGAGCCTGTCTGCGTCGCGGCGGAGTATGCGCACGCAGGCGCTGTGAAAGGTGCGGGCCCAGATGTCGTCGGCAGCCGAGCCAAGCTTGGCGGCCAGGCGGCTTTTCAGCTCGTCGGCCGCCTTGTTGGTAAAGGTGATGGCTATTATGCGCCAGGGCTCCACAGGCTCATAGGCCGCGAGACGCTCGGCCTCCGGCGATGGCCCGGCCTCAAGTACGGCGAGCTCCGCCTCGCCAACGCCTGCGGGAAGCTCGGAGCAGTCGGACGCCCGACCGTATTTGAGCAGGTTGGCGACGCGGTTTATAAGTACCGTGGTCTTTCCGCTTCCCGCCCCGGCGAGGATGAGCAGCGGCCCCTCCGTGGCCAGCACAGCCTCGCGCTGCATGGGGTTGAGATTGCGGAAATCGTTCTCAATAATCTTTCGCCGCGCGGCGATGTATCTCTCTTTGAAGTCAGTTTTCATAGCGAATTATTTTACCACACCGCCCGCGGTTGCGCAAGCGCATAAATAAATTTGCGGCCCGCCGGAAGCGGACCGCATGGACTTATCAGTTTTTTGCCTTCTGCACCCTCATACCGGTCTTGTTCAGCACGTGACGAAGCATCAGGAGGCCGCCGCTCACGGATATGAGCTCCGCGATGGGCCAGCTCCACCAGACGCTGTCGAGCGCGCCGGAGAGGCTCATCAGGTAGGCCACGGGTACGAGCACTACGAGCTGGCGGGCCACGCTTATATAAAGGCTGTACATGCCGTAGCCGAAGGCCTGACAGGCCGAGGAGCAGATAACGCTTATGCCGGCGAGTATGAAGCTGAAGGAGATTATCCTCAGACCGGGGCGGCCTATGTTCAGCATGTCCTCGCTGGCCTCGAAGAAGCCCAGCAGGAAGCCCGGCAGCAGCTGGAATACCGCAAAGCCTATCAGCATGATTATTGTGGCATATAACATGGCCAGACGTATGGTCTTGTGTATGCGCTCCGGCATTTTGGCCCCATAATTGTAGCCTATTATGGGCACCATGCCGTTGTTGAGGCCGAATACCGGCATGAATACGAAGCTCTGCAGCTTTATATAGAGGCCGAAGAAGGCGGCGGCGGTGCTGGTAAAGCTCATGAGTATACGGTTCATGAAAAAGGTCATGGCCGAGCTCACGCTGCTCATTACAATGCTGGGGATGCTTATCCTCGAAATCTCTTTCGCCGCTCTCAGGCTGGGCGGATATTTTATGAAGGACAGGTGCAGCTCACGGTTCTTGTGCTTGTTTATAAAGAACGCGCAGCAGGCGGCAAGAATCTGCCCCGCGACGGTGGCGGCGGCAGCTCCCGCTATGCCCATCTTCGGGAAGCCCAGCAGGCCGAAGATAAGGATGGGGTCGAAGATTATGTTGAACACCGCGCCTATCATCTGCGTCACCATGCTCCAGGCGGTCTTGCCGGTGCTTTGCAGCAGGCGCTCAAAGGTTATCTCACAGAACACGCCGAAGGAGCAGATGAGTACAATCTGCAGGTATTCAACGGTATAGCCCACGATTATCTCCGCGTCTTCGGCGGGAATGGCGGGATCTATCTGCGCGCGGGCAAAGGCCTCGGAGAAGAAGAGGCCGATTATGAGGAATATGAGATAGCTCAGCCACTCGAGCAGGAAGCCCGTTGAGGCAATGCGGTTTGCAAGCTCCGGCTTGCGTTCGCCGAGCGCGCGGGAAATGAGCGCGTTTATGCCGACGCCGAAGCCCACGGCAAAGGCTATGAGCGTGTTCTGCATCGGAAAGGCGAGGCCCACGGCGGTAAGCGCAAATTCATCTATGCGTGAGACAAAAATACTGTCCACGACGTTGTAAAGCGCCTGGACAAGCATTGAAATCATCATGGGCACAGCCATGGATATGAGCAGTTTGTTGACGGGCATAGTGCCCATCTTGTTTTCGTGCACGGTTGAATCCAAAGTGTCTCCCTCACAATTCACATCTGACTGAAGCACAGATAGCTTAACAAACTTGAAAATTATTGTCAACGCCGATTTTGACAGAATTCGAGTTAATTTTGTGACAATTTGCGGCCGGATGATACTTGATGACAGAGCGGCAAGACGCCACCGCGAGTCAGGGCAGGTGGCTTTCACACACGAGGGTGCAGACCCTGTTGCAGACGTCCGCATTTATATAACGCATGACGCGGCCGGACAAAGCGCGGCCTTCGCGGCGGCATTCAATAAAGCGCCCGGCGAGTATGAATTCAGGATGCTTCTCCGGTACCGGCTGCAGAACAAGCTTGACGGGCGGGCCGCAGCAGGGAAGGAGCCACATCAACTATACTTCGTGGTTCTCGAAAGAGGTATGATATGCATAAGCATAAGAAATCGCTGTTCATGCAGGACTGTCCCGGCAACTCGTCGATCTCCCAAACTTCTCACCGTTTCAAGTTCAAGCGTAAATGGCGCAAAACCGTATTCCGGTTAGTGTTTAAGGCGCTTGAAGTACTGCTGGTGGTTTTACAAATCATCCACTACTTTTGTGAGATGTTCAAGAAGTGACGAGGTGGTGCAGCAAACGGGAAGCCCATCTAATTTTTGTTTATTAGGCCAAGCGGCTTTTATTATAAATACTATAAATCGAACTTGAGTAACCGGGAGGTGACAGGCATGATTGGAGATGTGCTAAAACGTACACGCATTATTTATGGATATAAGGCCAGTGAAATGAGTTCGGAACTTGGCATCTCCGCAAGTTATCTTTCGGAAATTGAAAACAACAAAAAGCAACCCTCTTTAGAACTACTACAAAAATACGCAGATATTTATGGTATCCGATTATCCTCTTTGATATTGCTTTCTGAAAACATGGATGAAGCAGAAAAGTCCGGCAAAGGAACTGTCTTTGTACGAAACATGATGGCACACCTGATACAAAGTATGTCTGCGGCAGCAGGTGATCCAGATGAAGAATGAAGCACCTATTAAAAAATATGACATAACTCAATGTGCTCTTTATAAATGCAGGACGAAAAAACGTCTTGAGCATCTTCTGTGTCTTGAACCTGGTGGTCTTAAAATGATTGATAATATCATTGGGTATCACAAATTTAAGATAGACAAGAAGCATTCTGATGAAAAAAGGGAAATAACCGCCCCGGATAAAACGCTCAAAGCTATCCAGCGAAGAATTCTATACCTGCTGCACCGGGTCATCCGACCTGATTGGCTTATTTCTGGAGAAAAGAAAAAGTGTTATATAGACAACGGGAAAGCACACTTGGATGGGAAATATGTTCTGACTATTGATATTAAGAAATTTTATGATAACTGTACACGAGAACCCGTATATCAATTTTTCATGCAGAAATTAAAGACTTCCCCTGATGTAGCTAAGAAACTAACAGACATCATTACATACAATGGTAGTATTCCAACCGGGTGTCCAACAAGTCAACTTATGGCATTTTATGCCTATTCTGATATGTTTTCGGAGATTTCCGATTTGGCGAAACAATGCGGTTGTAAATTCACTTTGTATGTGGATGACATGACTTTTTCCAGTACAGAACCTTTTTCTCCCAATCAGTTGCGTCAAATGATCGATTGTGTATTGAGAAAGTACGGCCACAAGCCTAAATACCGCAAAGTAAAGTACTATGGTCCTTCTGACTATAAACCCATTACAGGAACTGGTGTCACACCCAAACAGTCTCTTGCCGTACCTAATGGGCTTCAAAAGACCATATATGATGCGTTTCAGGCAGTAAAGCCTCTTGTTGGAACTGAAAGTTGTTCAGAAGAAAATGCAAAACAGATTCTTTCGTTAAAAGGGCAGATACAGGCAGCCCGCAATATCGAAGAAGGAAAGTTTCCTGAGATTGGGAGGTTGACGAATCAGATTAAGATGCCAGAAAGTCAAACTGTCTCAAAACGAAAAGGCTATGTTCACAGGCATAGTAAAAAAATCGCAATAACCCGAAATGCTGTTTCTGAGTAATTAGCAATATCATCGTTATTTGGTGTTTTGTTAAAAAAGCTTTGTCGTAACATTAAAACAAAGAGGGAGTATTACTTATGGTGCAATCAGAAATTTTTAATCGTGTATTCAGACTGATTTATGGCAACTCTGGAGGAACTACTTTTACAATTGAGCATAATAATATGCAGTTTCTTGTGACAGCAAAACATATCTTTGAAAAAGCTGGATATCCAGATAGCGGGACTATAAGTTTGCTGATTGAAGGTCAGTATGCTCCCCTCGAAGTAGAGATAAGGTATCCTGTAGATCCACATATCGATATAGCTGTGATGAAATCTAAAGATAATCGATTTATATCTCGAGTATACAATAATTCCAATACAAGTGAGGGATTGATTTGGGGACAAGATGTATTTTTCCTTGGATTTCCTTATGAATATGATGGACTTTTGAAATCATTCCCAAATACTAAAACACCAGTACCCTTTGTAAAAAAAGCCTGCTTTTCTGGGGCGCTCGATGATGGGCATTCATGCATACTTTTAGATGGACATAATAACAAAGGTTTCTCTGGTGGCTCAGTCTGTTTCAAACCCGTCGATTCTGCTAAAAAAACAATGTCAATAGCAGCTGTTGTTTCTGGATACCGCTTTGAAAAGCAAAAGGTATTTGATAAAAATGACCAGGAAACTGAGAACTATATTAAATCTAACGCTGGAATAATAGTAGCCTACGACATTCAAGAAGCGATAGAAATAGCCAAACACTGGAATACATGACTATACTTATCGCAAAATTCCCCATTTCTCAACGAGAAAAGCAGGCACAGAGAGACACCGGCAGCGCCCAAGCTGCCAGCATTTCTCTGTGCATGATTCTTAGTGAAGGGGCTGGGTGATCTCAAACCCGCCGATGAAGCGGATGCGGATTTCTTCTTTGGAGAGTACGGTTACTCGTTCAATCACCCGGTACGCCAGGGTGTCGGAATACTCCGTAAGGTCGAGATCTTCTGCGGAGATGAGGGCCATGATTTCCTTGACTTTGTTTTCTCGGCCCATATCCTGCTGGGTGTCCAGTTCCGCACGTTTTTTCATTTGCCTCAGCTGGAGCATTTCATCGCTGATTTGCTTGATCCGCAGATCTACGATTTCACTCC
>CALXGL010000078.1 GCA_944387825.1 uncultured Oscillospiraceae bacterium
TCGGCGGAGTGGCGGCCGGGCTCTTCAGCCTGCTGCCGGTATCGGTCGTTATGTGGCCGCTGCTTATCTGCTTTGTCGGCGTCGGCGTGCTTGTCGGCGTGGTCGGCGGTTCCAGCGCCATACGCAATTACCTCAAAGTTTGACCCCGGGAGAATAATATGAAGAAGAAAACAGCAGTTTCAATAATAGCCATAGCCCTTGCGTTCCTGCTTATGGTTTCGCTTATGCTCTCTGTTATCGGCTCTCTGGGCGCTCTGGCCGACAGCTCAAGCTTTCAGGACCAGATAGACGCCATAGAGGACCAGAAAAATGAGCTGCAGGCTGAGCGCGAGGAAATGCAGGCCAACATTAATGATCTGCTGGCCCAGCGCGAAACGGTTCTGGAGAAGAAAGCGGTCCTGGACGAGCGCAATCTGCTCGCTCAGGAAGAAATAGAGCTTATAAACGAACAAATTGACGTTTATACCGGCCTCATTGAACAGAAGGAAATTGAACTCGAGGAAGCGCAGGCCGCAGAAGAAGAGCAGTACGAGCTCTACAGCAAGCGCGTGCGCGCCATGGAGGAAAACGGCAGCTATACATACCTTGACATACTCTTCCGCTGCAGGTCCCTTGGAGAGCTCCTCAGCGCCATGGACGATATAAGCGAAATAATGGACTCCGACAGGCGCCTTTACGAGAAGTACATGGCCGCCAGGGAGAACACGGAGAGCATAAAGACCGAGTATGAGCAGACCCTCGACGAGCTCGGCGAAAAGCAGACCGAGCTGGAGGAGGACAAGGCCGACCTGGAGGCCCAGATTGAGGAGGCCGTAGCGCTTATAGCCGACCTCGATGAGGACATTGAGCAGGCCAGACAGGAGTACCTCGCCAACGAGGCCGCCGAGCAGGCGCTCAACTCGCAGATGAACTCCATTGCCCAGCAGCTGTGGGAGCTTGAACAGCAGCAGCAACAGCAGCAGAAGCCCACTCAGCCGGACGGAAACAACGGCTCCGGCGAGAGCGGCGGGGAGAGCGGCGGCGAATCCGCCGTCCAGCCGCCTGACACCAGCACCGTCACCGGCACATATATCTGGCCGACGCCGTCCTGCACGATTGTCACCAGCCCCTACGGCAACCGCCCCCACCCGATATTCGGCACTGAGCGTTTCCACTCCGGCATCGACATAGGCGCGGCCGCAGGAGCCAGCGTCCTTGCCTCTGACGGCGGCACGGTTACCGTGGCGACATATTCGTCCAGCTACGGCAACTACGTGATGATTTACCACTCCAACGGCACTTATACGCTCTATGCGCACATGTCGTCCTTAGCGGTCAGCGCGGGACAGACTGTCACGCAGGGCCAGACCATAGGATATGTCGGCTCTACCGGCTGGACCACCGGCCCGCATCTCCATTTCGAGATACGCAACGCAAGCGGCGGGACCGTTGACCCCCTGAGTTATTTCTCCGGAATAACCGTCATGGAGTGAGCGGCGGCATATTCAAGTAAATCAAGGCGGGCGGCGATATGCCGCCCGCCGGCATGACGCGCCGGCCCCGAGGGGCCGACGCTTGCGCTGTTATTTGCGGCAAATTAAGGAGGCGCGTATGAAGAACGGATTCGGAAGGCTTGCAAGAGCGTTCTTCGGCTTGAAGATAAGGTTTTGGGCCATGCTGTTGGCCTGCATACTCTGCGTGGGCGTAACCTACGGGCTCACCGTGCAGCGTGAACGCGGACGCATAGGCTCAGAGGAAAACTATTCCCAGGCGATGAAGTACCTGGAGATAAAGAACAAGCTCGACGAGTACTATGTCGGAACTGTCGATGAGGAGGCAGTGTCCTCCGCGGCCTTTGCAGCCATGGTTTCCGCTCTGGGCGACGAGTGGAGCTACTACATGAGCCCGAGTGAGTACAGCGCGTACAAGCTCTACAGCGCAAACCAGTATGTTGGCCTTGGCATAACCTTCGATAAGGACGTGGACACCGGCGGACTGAAGATAATCGCCGTCAGCGACGGCACGCCCGCGGACAACGCCGGGCTTGCGGCGGGGGATATCATAACCTCCATAGCAGGTCAGGATATCACGGACATGACCGTCGGAGACGCCCGCAGCTTCATGAATGCAAACCTGGGCGAGAGCGTAGCGCTTCACGTCCTCAAGGGCGGCAAGGACGCCGCCGACGTGAACGTTAACTGCGAGGTTATTTACAATAACCCGGTGACATACAAAATGCTTGGCGGAAATGTCGGCTATGTGCAGATACTGAATTTCCAGTCCGGCGCGGCCGAGCAGGCGATTAAAGCGATAGAGACCCTGCTGGGACAGGGCGCGCTTGGCTTCGTGTTTGACGTGCGCATGAATCCGGGTGGACTGCTCAGTGAGCTGAACACACTTTTGGATTATCTGCTGCCCTCGGGCACGGTCTATATCACGGTCGATGAAAGCGGCAATCAGACGCCCGTGGAATCCGACAGCATGTGCCTCAACATGCCGATGGCCGTTCTGGTCAACGCCGACACCTTCTCGGCGGCGGAGCTCTTTGCCGCGTCGCTGCAGGAGTACAACTGGGCGGAAATTGTGGGCGACCGTACGACTGGCAAATCCCGCAGCCAGCAGACAATTGAGCTCAGCGACGGCAGCGCCGTGCATCTCTCAACCGCAAGATATCTCACGCCTTTGGGCGTGGATTTGGCTGAGCAGGGGGGCCTGCAGCCTGACCAGGCCGTCGCGCTCACAGACAAGGGCGACGCGCAGCTGGACGCCGCGCTTTCCGCGGTACAGTGGATGCTGTGACACGCTTCGCCTTGACAATACGCGCAAGCATATTTATAATGCGGTAATTAAGGACAAAACGCGGCTTTGGCCGCACAACTAACGGAAGGAAGATAGCAATGAGTGGCGAGAGCAAGTACAAGATGAGTCAGGAGCGTTACGACTCCCTCGTGGAGGAACTCCATTACCTGGAGACCGTGCGCGAGAAGGAAGTCAGTGAGCTCATAAAGGAGGCGCGCAGCTTCGGCGACCTCAGCGAGAACAGCGAGTACGATGAGGCGAAGACCGAGCAGGGCAAGCTCTACTCCAAGATTGCCGAGATGAAGGTGCTTATAGAGAACGCCGAGATTATAGAGAAGACTGAAATGGACGCCGGCGTTGTCAGCCTGAGCAGCAGCGTAAAGCTGCATGACGAGGACGAGAACGAGGACGTCGAATATCACATCGTCGGCTCGCAGGAGGCCAATCCAATGCAGGGACGTATTTCCGACGAGAGCCCGATTGGCCGCGCCCTTCTCGGACATCGCGTAGGCGAGACCGTTACCGTTGAAGCCCCCGCCGGAGAGATGCGCTTTACCATCTTGTCCGTAACCAACGAATAAGAAAGCAGGGCTGTATGAGCGGGGAAAACATAAAGAACAATGCCGCTCCCGAGCAGGAGCTGAGCGAAATTCTGCAGATACGCCGCGATAAGCTCGCCGAGCTGCGCGAGGCCGGCCGCGACCCCTTTGAGCTCACTAAGTTTGAGCGCAGCGCCTGGTCGAAGGAAGTGACCGACAACTTTGAGGCCTTTGAAAACAAGACCGTCGCCGTCGCGGGCAGGATAATGTCCAAGCGCGGCATGGGCAAGGCCATCTTCTGCCACATCAAGGACGACCGCGGTCAGATCCAGCTCTACGTACGCGCCGACGCCGTCAGCGAGCAGGAGTTCAAGGACTTCCGCAAGTTTGACATAGGCGACATCATCGGCGTCAGCGGCTACGTCTTTAAGACCAAGACGGGCGAAATCTCCGTCCACGTGCAGGGCGTGACGCTGCTGGCTAAGAGCCTGCGCCCGCTGCCCGAGAAGTTCCACGGTATGACGAACGTGGAGCTCAAGTACCGCCAGCGCTATGTCGACCTTATCATGAGCGACGCAAGCAGGCGCAACTTTGAGATACGCTCCAGGTTTGTGAGCTATATGCGCCGCTTCCTTGAGGGCCGCGGGTACATGGAGGTCGAGACGCCGGTGCTCAACACCATCTCCGGCGGCGCGACCGCGAGGCCGTTCATCACGCACCACAACGCGCTGGACATCGATCTCTACCTGCGCATAGCCACCGAGCTCAACCTCAAGCGCCTTATCGTCGGCGGCATAGAGCGCGTCTACGAGCTGGGCCGCATATTCCGCAACGAGGGCATGGACACGCGGCACAACCCTGAGTTCACCACGGTCGAGCTCTACCAGGCCTACGCGGACTTCAACGACATGATGGACCTCTTCGAGGACCTGCTGAGCGGCGCGGCCATGGAGATACTCGGCACCTATGAGGTCGACTGGCAGGGCGAGCACATATCCCTCGCGCCCGGCTGGCCGCGCATGACCATGGCCGAGGCCGTCGAGAAGTACCTCGGCGTGGACTTCATGTCCATAACGGACGACGCCGAGGCCGTGAAGGCCGCCGAGAGCGTCGGCGTGGACATGTCCGGCAAGGAGCCCACCTGGGGCAACGCGCTCTATGAGTGCTTCGACCAGAAGGTGGAGGAGCACATGGTGCAGCCCACCTTCATCACCATGCACCCCGTAGACGTCAGCCCGCTCGCCAAGCGCAGCCCGAAGGACAAGCGTCTCACCGAGCGCTTCGAGCTCTTCATCTGCCGTAGCGAGATGGGCAACGCCTTCTCGGAGCTGAACGACCCCATCGACCAGAAGGAGCGCTTCCTCAAGCAGGTCGAGCTGCGCGCGAAGGGCGACGACGAGGCCGGCATGATGGACTACGACTACATCAACGCCCTCGAGTACGGCATGCCGCCCACGGGCGGCCTGGGCATAGGCATAGACCGCTGCGCCATGCTCCTGGCCGGCGTCGATTCCATACGCGATATAATACTGTTCCCGACCATGAAGCCGCTCGAGCTCCAGAAGAACGATAAGCCCGCCGTAAGCGAGGCCATGGCACAGCTCGGCGAGGTTCTGGGCGCGGCGCTTGAGGGTATGCCCGCGAACGAGGCGCCGGTTGACTTCTCCAAGGTGGAGATTGAGCCGCTTTTCGCCGACTTTGTGGACTTTGAGACCTTCTCCAGATCCGACTTCCGCGCCGTCAAGGTCAAGGCCTGCGAGGCCGTGAAGAAGAGCAAGAAGCTCCTCAAGTTCACGCTCGACGACGGCAGCGGCGAGGACCGCGTGATACTCAGCGGCATCCACGAGTACTATGAGCCTGAGGAGCTGGTCGGCAAAACCTGCATCGCGATAACGAACCTGCCGCCGCGCAAGATGATGGGCATCGACTCCTGCGGTATGCTGATATCCGCCGTCCACCACGAGGAGGGCGAGGAGAGGCTGCATCTGCTGATGGTTGACCCGCGCATCCCCGCTGGAGCGAAGCTCTACTAAGTTAAAACCTGGGCGCCCCGACAGAGATCCGGGGCGCCTTTTCACGCATAATGTGATTGACAAATCCGACGTTTGCGCATATTTTAAATATAATAAGGTAAGATTGAGGATGCGCATATGGAAAGCGTGACGTCAAGGAAAAATCCATACGTTTCATATCTGCGAGCCCTGGGCGCGGACGCTGCGCTGCGCCGCTCAAGCGGAGAGACTGTCCTGGACGGCGTTAAGCTGCTTCGCGAAGCCCTGTCCTCGGGCGCGGAAGTTACCGGCGTTTTATGCCGGCCCGGCAGTGCGCTGCCGGACGGACTGAACTGCCTGATATACTCCGCTCCGGCAGAGCTCGTGAGCTATGCTTCGCCTGTAAAAAACAGTCCCGGACCGGTCTTTTCGGTGAGAATGCCGAACCCTGCGCGTCCGGAGCCGGTACACGGCGCCGTCGTTCTCGAGGACATGCAGGACCCTGGCAATGTCGGTACATTGATACGCACGGCGAACGCGCTGGGCATAGATGCGGTTATTCTGGTCGGCGGCTGCGCCGACCGCCTGTCCCCGCGCGCGGTGCGCGCAAGCATGGGGGCGGCTTTCAGGCAGTACGTCTGTGAGTGCGGCTGCGCGCAGCTGCCCGCACTGCTTGCGGACATGCGGCTTACCCTGTATGGTGCCGCGCTCAGCGATAAGGCCGTGGATTTGCGGAAGCTTGACCTGGACGGAACCGCGGTTGCGATAGGAAATGAGGGGCACGGCCTGAGCCGGGAGCTCCTGAATTTGTGCGCAGGCCAGCTCATAATTCCCATGATTCCGGGCAGCGAGTCGCTGAAC
>CALXGL010000079.1 GCA_944387825.1 uncultured Oscillospiraceae bacterium
ACTGCCCCGGCTTCGGCTCCGCCGCCAAGTACGCCGCCGCGAGCGCGCTCGAGCTCGCGCAGGACGCCGCCGCGCTGCCGATACACGTCGTCGTCATGGAGATGATGGGCCGCAACGCCGGCTGGATCACCGCCGCGAGCGCGCTTTTCACCAAGCTCATGCCCTGCGAGCACCTGGTCTATCTGCCCGAGACGGACTTCAATAAGGACGAGTTCCTCGCCGCCGTCAAGGAGAAGTGGGCCAGGGGCCGCGGCCTCCTGGTCACGGTCAGCGAGGGCATACACTACGCCGGCGGCGCTCCCGTCGCGGACAGCGGCATAGTGGACGGCTTCGGCCACAAGGTCCCCGGCGGCGCCGCCCAGACCCTCAGCGACATGATAATGCAGGAGACCGGCATCAAGTCCCGCAGCGAGAAGCCCGGCCTGCTGGGACGCACCAGCGTGGCGCTCATGAGCGAAATCGACCGCGACGAGGCCGAGCTCGCCGGGGCGACCGCCGTCAGGGCCGCCGTCGGGGGCGAGACCGGCTATATGGTCGGCTTTAAGACCGAGCGCGAGCCGGAGTACAGGAGCGAGACCATCCTCGTGCCCCTCGCCGAGGTCGCGAACGCGGAAAAGACCTTCCCGCTCGAGTGGATAACCCCGGGCGGCGTCACGGACGAATTCCGCAGCTACTGCCTGCCGCTCATAGGCGAGTACGACACCCGTTTCGTGAACCTGCGCTGACATGCTGCTCGCAGTCGTCTATTTCCTCATCTGCCTCGCGGCCACAACCGTGGGCGGAATAAGCGGCGTCGGGGGCGGCGTTATCATCAAGCCGGTGATGGACGCCGTCTCCGGCCTGGGGGCGGCCGCCATCAGCTTCCTCTCCGGCTGCACCGTCCTCGCGATGACCATCACGAGCATGCTCCGCTCGCGCGGCGGCTCCGTCAAGGTCGAGAAGCGGCGCGGCACCTTCCTCGCCATAGGCGCGGCCATCGGCGGCGTCCTGGGCAAGGAGCTTTTCGAGCTGGTGCGCGCGGCCGGGGGCTCGGCCGTGGATATTTCGCAGCAGAGCATGATGATTCTGCTGACCGCCGGCGTGTTCGTCTACACGCTCAGGAAGGACGGCATAAAGACCCGCAGCGTCAACAGCGCCGCGGCCTGCGTGCTGATAGGCTTCACGCTGGGGCTTTTGAGCGCCTTCCTCGGTATAGGCGGCGGGCCCATTAACCTCGCCGTGCTGAGCTTCTTCTTCTCGATGGACTCCAAGGCGGCGGCGCTCAACTCGCTGTACATCATCCTCTACAGCCAGGCCGCGAGCTTCCTGAACACCATCGTGCGCGGCACGGTGCCGGAGTTCGACTGGCTCGTGCTCATTGCGATGTGCGTCGGCGGCGTGCTCGGCGGAATGCTGGGCCGGAGCATCAGCGCCAGGCTCAGCAACAAGGGCGTGGACAGGCTCTTCCTGGGCCTGATGGCCGTCATAACCCTCATAAGCTGCTACAACCTCGTCATGTGCTTTGTGTGATATGGAATACGTTATTTCAGCCGGCGCGCTGACGGCGCGCGTGAGCAGCACGGGCGCGCAGCTCGTGTCTCTCAAATACGAAAACGCAGAATACCTCTGGCAGGGCGGGCCCGAGTGGCCGCGCCGCGCGCCCGTATGCTGCCCCTACTGCGGGGCGGTGGAGGGCGGCGCCTTCACCTGGGGCGGCAAAACCTACGCCGCGCCGCGCCACGGCTTCGTGCGCGACGCGGAGCACGCGCTCGCCGAAAGGGGAGGGGAGAGCCTCGCCTTCACCTTTGAGCTAGGTAAAAACGACGGGCGCTGGCCCTGGCCGTTCGCTCTCCGGGCGGAGTACCGGCTCGGAGCGGACGCGCTCGCGCTCAGGTACGATGTTGTCAACACCGGCGCGGAGCCCATGCCGCTGCAGCTGGGCTTCCACCCGGGCTTCATAGCCCCGGCGGGCAGCGTTATACGCGCGGAAAAGCCCGAGCTGCCCGGCGGCACGGATACGCTGGCGCTCGCGCCCGGCCTCTTCGACTCGGGAGCGAGCATCGACCTCGCCGCCCCGCGCTCGGACTGGTTCCGTCTCGAGCGCCCGGACGGGCGCAGCGTAACAGTCGGCGCGCGCGGCTTCGCATGGTTCCTGCTCTGGGGCGCGCCGGGCGCAACGCCCTTCGCCTGCCTCGAGCCGTGGAGCGGCTATCCCGGTCCCGGCGGCATGTTCGACCGCCCGGATGCGGCGGCCCTCGCCCCGGGCGAGAGCTTCACGCGGACGCTGAATATATCCCTCGCCTGAAAAAACGCAGCCACCGTAAACCGGCGGCTGCGTTTTTTGTTGCATCTTTGCGGAAATCCGAGTAAAATAGGGCACAAATCTGTATCACGGAGGGCTGTCTATGTCCGGATTAAGTATTACAGAACGCGACGTTGCTTCATTTGCTGTGAAACTGGAGGAAGATGAGAAGTCAGCATCTACCATTGCAAATTACATCCGGGACGCCGGACGCTTTGCCGTCTGGGTAAACGGCAGGCCGCTCACAAAGCAGCTTGTCATTGAATGGAAAGCGGCGCAGTCCTGCTGCGGGCTGGCGCCCGCCACGGTAAACTGCCGCATCGCCGCCGTGAACGGCCTGCTCGCGCACATCGGGCGGGAGGAGCTGCGGATAAAGCCGCTGCACGTGCAGCGCCGGGTGTTCTGCGACGAGCGCCAGGAGCTGACGGCCGAGGACTACCGGCGGCTTGTCACGGCGGCGAGGACTGCCGGCCGCGAGAGAATTGCTCTGATTATAGAGACTATATGCGCAACCGGTATCCGCGTTAGCGAACTGCGCAGCATAACCGTCGAATGCGCCCGCCGCGGCGAGACGCACATCGCGCTCAAGGGCAAGGTGCGCAGCATACTTCTGCCGGGCAAGCTGTCGGCCAAATTAAGGAAATACGCCGCCCGGACAGGGGTGAGCTCGGGGGAGATTTTCCGGACGTCCAGCGGGCGGCCGGTGTCGCGCAAACAGGTCTGGTCGGAGATGAAGTCCCTGTGCGGTCTGGCGCGGGTCAGCCCGGAAAAAGTGTTCCCCCACAACCTCCGCCACCTCTTCGCGCGGAGCTTCTACAAGGAGAGCCGCGACGTGGTAAAACTTGCCGATGTACTGGGTCACAGTTCCTTGGAAACAACGCGGATTTATCTCGTTTCCACCTGTGCCGAACACAGGGCCGTGCTCGAAAAAATGCGGCTCACGATATAAGCCAAAACAGACACAATCCGTCTTGTGTCTGCCGTTCGGCGGACGCAAGAGCAGGCGTGCCCATATTCATGGTTATTCTACCATCTTACTCCGGCAAAATCAATACGTTTGTGAGAATTTGGGTATAATACATAAAGCCTGTTTCGATTTGGATTAAAACGGGCCTGATTCAGTAAACATAACACCTGTTGAGCGGGGCTGTCCCTATGGGCGGCCCCGCATTTTTTGTAGACACAAGACGGATTGTGTACCCCGAGGGAAAGGAGGATGCGATGCGCAAATCACTCATCGATTACTGTCGTGAGGAAGCCCTCCTTGTCCCGCTCGAAGAGTGGGACGCAGAGAGAAACGGGCCGCTTACCGACGCAGTGTCGTATGGGAGCAAACGGAAATTTTGGTGGCGCTGCGCGAAGGGCCACAGCTGGCAGGCTGCGGTCATGAGCCGCACGGGCGAACGCACGGGCTGCCCCTATTGCACGGGACGCCTGCCCGTCAAAGGCGAGAACGATTTGGCAACGCTCTATCCCAACCTCGCCGTTGAGTGGGATGAGGAAAAGAACGCCCCGCTGACGCCCGGCGAGCTGCTGCCGGGGAGCCACAAATACGTATGGTGGCGCTGCTCCGCCGGACATTCCTGGCGCGCGAGCGTAAAAAGCCGCACGACGGGCACGGGCTGCCCCATCTGCGCGAACCACACCCTCAGTCCCGGAGAAAACGACCTCGCAAGCGCGTATCCGGAACTGGCGTCGGAGTGGGACGCGGAGCGCAACGGCGCGCTGACGCCGCGGGACGTGTTCCCCGGCTCGGGCCGCCGGGTCTGGTGGCGCTGCGCGAAGGGCCACGTCTGGCGGGCGCAGGTTTCCTCGCGGACGGCCGGTGCGGGCTGCCCCTGCTGCGCGGGCAAGCTTGTGATTCCCGGCGAGAACGACCTCGCAACGGCCAACCCGCCTCTCGCAGCGGAGTGGAACGCGGAGCGCAACGGCGCGCTGACGCCGGAGAGCGTGACGCAGTTCAGCAACCGCCGCGTCTGGTGGCGCTGCAGCGAGGGGCACGAGTATCAGGCGGTCATATCCGCCCGCGCCTCGAGCGGAAGCGGCTGCCCCTACTGCACGGGCCGCCGGGTCATGCCCGGCTTCAACGACCTCGCGACGCGCGAGCCGCGCATAGCCGCCGAGTGGGCGGGGGAGCTGAACGGTTCCCTGACCCCGGACATGGTGACCGCGGGAAGCCATAAGAAAGTCTGGTGGCGCTGCGCCGAGGGCCACGTCTGGCGCGCGATTGTCTATTCCCGGACGGGGAAGGCAAAGAGCGGCTGCCCCGTGTGCGCCGGTAAAGTTAAGGCACGTAAACTCACACAGTACAGAATAGCCGGCAGCGACGGCTTGGGTAAGATTACTTTTATTTGAGGAGGAAAGAAACCATGAAAAAACGCCTTTTGGCGATATTGCTTGCGCTTACGCTGGTCGTATCGCTCATGCCCGTAGGGGCATTGGCGGACGATAGTGAAAGCTTCGTTAATCTCAGGCTCATGGACCAGAGCGCGTGGGAAGACGCGACTTTTGAAAGAGCCGGAGTAGATAAGGGAATAACATCCCAAGTTGGAGGTATAAGAGTATATGACACCGATGACGCTTATACCAATCTAGAAATGCTTCCTGCACTGGGCTACTACTATACTTCTGCAAATTATCAGGCAGACTCAGGTAAGACAGGCAAGCTTGATTACAACAATATAGACAGCATAGTGGTTGCGTTTACGAAGAACGCTCAGACTGTACAAGCTGTATTTCACAGAGACGAATTCGACGTAGAATTCGTAGAGGGGAAGGTTGGTACTTCGGAGCCCTCTGACCGCGTAGAGGTAACCCTTAAAGATAACCTCCAGACCCCAGTGGGCCCCGCCGTCTGGTTCTATGCCCCGATTGGCGGATATACCCCCCAGACCTACGTTCTTTATGATGTGGTGTATCTCAACGGCGCAAGCACGATAGGCAGCAACATGCCTTCCCTGACCAATGTGGGCAGCACCTACGATCTGGTCTGCTGGCAGATTGATCGCACAGGCGCTGAGTTCACAACGGATACTGTAGTGACCACTAATATCGATGTTTATGCGAAGAAGGTCACCGGCGCCATCGACGTAGTGCATATCAGGGCTCATAATGACAATAACCTGATTTTCGAAAAAGCGCTGGAGGCCTATAACGCCGCCTACAGCACGGACCTGACGCTTGACGCTGTAGACGTCAAGGCCGTATCCGTATACGGAACCAGCACCGAAACCAACCCGTATTATGACGGCGTGCTTGGACCCGAAGTAGGCGCCAATGCGAACAAGTGGCATGATGACTACGGCTATTATTCGATATTCAATATAAACTCCGACATAGAGGAGCTTACCGAAGACGACGAACGCTACAACGAGCGCGTGGCGCCGGATGATATTAAGGGCATAAGGCTCTATGCCGAGGTGAACGGCGAGGAGTTTGTCTGCTCCATCCCGCGCAGCGAGCTTGACGTTCGCGTTGTGAACGTTACCAGGGTTGACATCTACCTCCGCGAGGATTCTGAGCCCGATGTCGAGCCCGTTACGCCCCCCGAGCCGAATGTCGTTGACGTTTTCGGTACCAATGTGCTCGTAGACTGCGTAAATGATGAAGTTGATCATAATAACGCAGTCTATGCCCTCAAGAACGGCTTCTACTCCGAGAAGCAGGGCGTGACGGCGGGCGCGAACGGCACGTACACCTACGTCATCACGGTTGACGCGCAGGAAT
>CALXGL010000080.1 GCA_944387825.1 uncultured Oscillospiraceae bacterium
TGGAGGCCGTCCTGGACGACGCCTACATCCTGATAACCGACAAGAAGATATCCAACATCCAGGAGATCCTGCCCCTGCTCGAGCAGATTGTGCAGGCCGGCAAGAAGCTGCTCATAATCGCCGAGGATGTCGAGGGCGAGGCCCTTGCCACGATTATCCTCAACAAGCTGCGCGGCACCTTCACCTGCGTCTGCGTCAAGGCCCCCGGCTTCGGCGACCGCCGCAAGGAGATGCTGCAGGATATCGCCATCCTCACCGGCGGCCAGGTCATCTCCAGCGACCTCGGCATGGAGCTCAAGGACGCCAACATTGCCATGCTCGGCCGTGCCCGCCAGGTCAAGGTGACCAAGGAGAACACCATCATCGTAGACGGCGCCGGCGACAGCAGCGATATCAAGGACCGCATAGCCCAGATAAACAACCAGATTGCCGTAACCACCAGCGATTACGACAAGGAGAAGCTCCAGGAGCGCCTGGCCAAGCTCAGCGGCGGCGTCGCCGTTATCAAGGTCGGCGCGGCCACCGAGACCGAGATGAAGGAGAAGAAGCTCCGGATAGAGGACGCCCTGAACGCCACACGCGCGGCCGTTGAAGAGGGCATCGTCGCCGGCGGCGGCACCGCCTACGTCATGGCCAGCAAGGCCGCTGCCAGGCTCGCCCGCACTCTGAGCGGCGACGAAAAGACCGGCGCCGACATAGTCGCCAAAGCCCTGCTCGCCCCGATAAGCCAGATCGCCGCCAACGCCGGCGTAGAGGGCGCCGTCGTCCTCGAAAAGGTCGGCGCCTCCCGCAGCGCCAACTACGGCTACGACGCCGCCAACGAGAAGTACGGCGACATGATAGCCATGGGCATTGTAGACCCGACCAAGGTCTGCCGCAGCGCGCTGGAGAACGCCGCGAGCGTCTCCGCCATGGTCCTGACCACCGAGAGCCTCGTGGCCGATATCCCCGAGAAGGCCCCCGCAGCTCCCGCTGCTCCCGACATGGGCGGCATGTACTGATAACCGATATGAAAGCCCCCGGCCCTGCAGGGCCGGGGGCTTTTGCTGTCCGGCGTCCGGTCAGCCTATTCCGAGCAGCTCCATGAGCTCGCCCCAGAGTTCGAGCAGCCTGAACTTGAACACCACGCCGTCCGAGTCCTCCGTTATAATGGCCCGCGTGCTCTCGTCGAGCGTTTCAAAAGCCGCTTCCGTCTCCGCGGCGCTCACGCAGAGCGGCGGAAAAACCACGCACCACCAGTTGCGCCCCTCGCCTTCGCCCAGCGTGACGCGCAGGGACTGATACCGCCCTGCGGGAAGGGAAAAGGTCTCATAGTCGCGCGTGGGATAGTACTCCTCGCTCAGCTCCACGCTTACCTTGCGCCCGCCTGCGGCACGGCCTGCGGCGCTCGCTATGCCGTCCATGCAGGAGCGTATTATGTCCCGCGCGCTCTCGGAATCCGGCGCGTTTTCCAGCTTCGGCTCAAGATAGGCCAGCACACTGTCGCGCACCTCCAGCTTTACCGCCTGCTCTTCGGGCTCGTCGGAGGCGGCTATGACGTGCAGGCGTATAAGCTGCCCCGAAATATGAGAACCCGACGCGCTGGCCCACGTGCCGCAGAGCAGCGCGGCGCAGAGCGCGAGAAGCAGAGCGGTTTCCCATTTGCGGAATTTGTTCTTTTTGTCCATGCTATGTACCTCGCAAGCTTGAATTCTGAACATAGCATAACCAGAAAGTGCGGGGCCTAAACCCCGCACCCACAATTATTCACTTCATCATGAGCCCGGCGGCGGAGAGCTTGAGTATCATGTCGGCTATTTCCCCGCTGGGCTTTTTCGTGCCCTCGTCCAGCCACTTGCGGATTATACCGACGCTGCCAAGGGCTATGAACGTATAGACGTATTCGGCGTCCTCCGTGCTTCCCGGGCTGTAGGAGAGCCAGTAATCGACGTACTGCTCCTCCATTACGCGCACAATCTGGCTCTGAAAGCCGGTGTCGCCGGAGTCGGAGAGCAGTATGCTGCAGATATCCGCCTTGTCGCGGATATAGTCGAAGATGCCGACGAGAGCCCGCCGCAAATCCGAGCCCGTGGCCGAGAGGGCGGGGATAACCCGGCTTGTAATGTCGTCTATTATTTCATTCTCTATGCTGTGCAGCAGCTCGGTCGGGTCGGTATAATGCGCGTAAAAGGTGGCGCGGTTTATGCCGGCCTTTTCGCATATTTCGGTCACCGTTATCTTAGCCACGGGCTTGGTGCGCATCAGTTCCATAAGGCTCTGTTTAATCATCATTTTTGTGTAGCGCACGCGTGCATCCTGCTTTTTTCCGGGCATTTCATACTCCTTATTGTAAAAGTTAATTTTCTGTGATTTAGCATACGTTTCGCTTGAAAACGTTTAAGAATTTTCAAAAACTCACAAACTGACTGTTGCCTTGTTTGCACTTTGAAAATATACTATAAATCTGTAAGTAAGTCAACAGTGCGTTCAATAACTGCGCTGTTAAGGGGGCTGACTATGGATAGTTTGACACGTGGCATTACGAAGCACAAAAAGCTCGTAATCGCCGTATTCCTCATTGCAATGGTCCTCTCGGCCGTGCTTATCCTGGGCGTAAGCGTGAACTATGACCTCACGGACTATCTGCCGGAGGATTCGGAGAGCACGATTGCGCTTGAGCTTATGTACGACGAGTTTGGCTCCGGCGTGCCCAATACGCGCGTAATGGTACAGAACCTGACGCTGACGGAAGCCGCGGAGATGAAGGACCGGATTGCCGAAGCGCCCGGGGTTTCGGGCGTTATGTGGCTGGACGACGTAGAGGACCTGTCCACTCCTGTTGAGCTTATGGACGAGGCTACGGTCAGGCAGTACTGGCGCGACGGCTCGGCGATGTACGACGTCACCATAGACGAAGGACGCGAGAGCGAGGCCGTGGCCGCCATCTACGAGATAACCGGCCCGGACGGCGCAATAAGCGGCAACGCGGCAAATACTGCGAGCATGCAGAACCTTGTCGTCAGCGAGGTCGTGAACATACTGCTTCTTATGGTGCCGCTCACGATACTCATACTTCTGGTCACCACCACGAGCTGGATAAGCCCAATTCTCTTTCTGCTGGCGATAGGCGTGGCGGTCATCATAAACATGGGCACGAATGTTGTCTTCGGGGAGATAAGCTTCGTGACGCAGTCAGTGAGCCCAATCATGCAGATGGCCGTATCACTTGACTATGCGATTTTCCTCCTCAACAGCTTCGGCCGCCACCGCGAGGAGGTACATGACAGCACGGAGGCCATGCGTCTCGCGATAAGGGAGAGCTTCTCGTCCATTGCGGCCAGCGCCGCGACGACGCTCTTCGGCTTCATGGCGCTCATGTTCATGCGCTTCGGCATAGGCGCGGACCTGGGCCTCAACCTTGTGAAGGGCATAGTGCTCAGCTACATCTCCGTCATGGTTTTCTTCCCGGCGCTTTCGCTGGCCTGCGTGAAACTGCTGGACAAGACGGCGCACAAGCCGCTTGTGCATCCGGGCAAGCGTCTCGGCAAGTTCTTTGTCACTATAAGGATACCGGCGCTCATACTTGTGCTGCTGGCGGTCGTGCCCTGCTACCTCGCGCAGACCAGGGCCGACTTCCTCTACGGCAACGGCGAGCCGGACCCGCGCACCGACTACGGCCGCGACACCGTGCTTATAAACGACACGTTCGGCGTAAGCAATAACCTCGTCGTCCTTGTCCCGCGCGGCGACCCCGGCGCGGAGGCGCAGCTTGCGGAAGAGCTCGCGGACATAGAGCACGTCACAAGCGTACTCAGCTACGCGGGCACTGTCGGCGCCGTGCCCGAGGGCTTTCTGGACGAGAGCATAGTTTCGCAGTTCTATTCGGACAACTACGCCCGCATAATCCTCTACACCGACACGGCAGAGGAGGGTGACGAGGCCTTCGCCGTTGTGGAGGCGGTGAGGGCGGATGTGCAGAAGTACTACGGCGAGAGCCTGGTCTGCGGCCAGAGCGCGAACCTCTACGACATGCGCGACGTGGTCACGGCCGACTCCACACTCGTCAACTGGATAGCCATAGGCTTCATCTTCCTGACCCTGCTTGTGACGTTCCGGAGCGTGACGCTGCCGTTCATACTTCTGTTCGTGATAGAGGCTGCCATCTGGATAAACCTCTCCGTGCCGTACTTCATGGATATGCCGCTCGTGTACATAGGCTACCTGGTGATAAACACGGTGCAGCTGGGCGCGACGATAGACTACGCCATACTCATGACGAACGGCTATATCGCTAACCGGAGGCTCATGCCGAAGCGTGAGGCCGTCACCGGCACGCTCTCCACGAACTTCGAAAGCGTGCTGACGAGCGGGCTCATACTCACCACCGCGGGCCTCTGCCTGGGCTTTGTGAGCTCGCTGGAGGTCGTCGCCGAGCTCGGCATACTGCTCGCGCGCGGCACTATCCTCTCAATGCTCATGGTTGTGCTGGCCCTGCCGGCTCTGCTCATGCTCTTTGACCCGCTGACCGCCCGACTGACCTGGAAGGCGGGATTTCTTAAGACACCTCACACCGAAAAGGAGGCAAAAACCCAATGAAACGCAAATTTTCAGCATTTTTAGCGATAATACTCTGCCTGGCGCTCTGCCTGGGCACCTTCGCCTCCGCGGATGAGGCGGCGCCGGAGGAGAGCCCGGCGGCCGGCGATGAGCCGGCTGTGAGCCCGGAAGGCGCGGAGGAGGTCATATATGCCCGCCTGGACGCCGCCGGCAAGCCCCAGAGCGCCTACGCCGTCGTTGCGCTGACGCTGACCGAGGACGGCACGGCCACCCACTACGGCAGCTATACCGAGGTCGAAAACCTCACGGATACCAGCCCTATCGAGTATTCCGGCGGCAAGGTGACGCTCGAGGCCGGGGCCGGGCGCTACTACTATCAGGGCACGCTCCGCAAGGCGCAGATGCCCTGGGACATAGAGATAAGCTATAAGCTCGACGGCAAGGACATAGCCCCCGGCGAGCTGGGCGGCAGGAGCGGCAAGCTCGAAGTCGGCATCCACACCGTACCCAACAGCGGCTTCGACACATATTTTACCGACGGCTTCATGCTGCAGATTTCCGTCACGCTTGATTCGTCGCTGTGTGAGAATATATCGGCGCGGAACGGAACCGTGGCCAGCGCGGGCAGCGACAAGAACATCACCTTTGTGATTCTGCCCGGCGGCGAGGGCGACGTGGGCTTTACGGCGGACGTGCACGACTTCACCATGGGCGGCTTCACCATAGCCGGCGTGCCGTACAGCGTGTCCAGCATGATGGGCGACATGGAGGAGGTTGACAGCATAACCGAGGGCCTTGAGCAGCTCTCGAGCGGCATCAGCAGCCTGGCCGGCGCCGCAGGACAGCTCTCGAACGGCGCGGGCGAGCTGGCCGCCAACAGCTCCGCGCTCACCCAGGCCAGCGACCAGATAGCCGCCGCGCTCAACCAGATGTCCGAGGGCCTGCAGGACTTTGACATAAGCAGCATGACCGGCGGCCTGGGCCAGCTCGCGGCGCTGCCGTCCGGCCTGACGCAGATTGCATCCGGCCTCAGCGGCGCGGCCGGCGAGATACAGGCTCAGATGAGCAAGATCCCCGAGGTG
>CALXGL010000081.1 GCA_944387825.1 uncultured Oscillospiraceae bacterium
GCCGCCTACGCAAACCCACCGCAAGCGCTGTGCGCCGCCGGTCAACCTCCCTGCGGTTTTCTTTCGGGGTCCGGGACGCTTTCTTTGGACAAGACCAAAGAAAGCGCCCCGGAATATTTCCGCGCGCTTTTTTAAAGTGGCAAAACCCCACAAGCAATGGTATAATATCCCCACACTGCTTTGGAGGGCTCAATGGAAATCGTCGCTTTAATATATCTTGCAGTATTTGCCGCGAGCGGAATCGCAATTGTCCGGCTTGTACTTCCCTGCGACAGGCCGCTGAAGCGCGCGGTTATGGGTCTGGCGGCCGGTCTGGCTCTGCTTATGTGGCTGCCGGCGCTCTGCGCCTTCGCGCTTGGCTTCAATCTTGCGGCGCAGTATGCGGCGCTCGCGCTTGACGCGGCGCTGTTGGCGGCTGCGCTTATATACGGAAGGCGCGGACGCGCCGAAGCGCTGCGGCGCTTTTCCCTGCGCGGGGAACGGCGGGCGCTGCTCACCTGCGTGCCTGTCATACTGCTGATATGGGTGCTCATGCTCAACCACGTAATCACTCCGGCATCGAACGGCGCGCTGCATTCGGGTCAGAGTACTTACGGCGACATGTGCATGCATTTGGGCTTTATAACCAGTATATCCGTGCAGGAGAAGTTCCCGCCGGATTATTCGATAATGAGCGGCGCGGAAGTGGGCTATCCCTTCCTCTGCGACAGTGTAAGCTCCACGTTTTATACCCTCGGAACGGGCCTTAGATTCGCGGCTCTGCTGCCCATGCTTTACGCCGCAGCAGTTGTGGTGTTCGGCGTTTACTTCCTGTTTGAGACCTGGCTGGGCGAAAGGGCCGCGCCGCTGGCCTGCTGCATGTTTTTCATAGGCGGCGGCTTCGGCTTCGCATATTTCCTTGACCTCTCAAAGACCTCGGGCGCCGGGAGCCTGTACGAACTCATGCACGGCTTCTATCAGACGCCCACAAACCAGACGGAGCTTGGGCTGCGCTGGGTGAATCCCATAGCCGACATGCTGCTGCCGCAGCGGGCGACGCTGTTTGGCTGGGCGCTGCTCTTTCCGTGCCTCACGCTTTTGTACCGCGCGGCCATACTGCGTGAGACGCGCCTCTTCTGCCCGCTTGGCGTGCTCGCGGGCGCGCTGCCGCTTGTGCATACGCACAGCTTCCTGGCTCTG
Organism: uncultured Oscillospiraceae bacterium; assembly: GCA_944387825.1. Classification (GTDB taxonomy): domain Bacteria; phylum Bacillota; class Clostridia; order Oscillospirales; family Oscillospiraceae; genus Scatomorpha. The sequence goes on from CALXGL010000081.1 coordinate 1,180, forward strand.
GGCGTTATATCCCTGTTCCTGCTCTGCGCCGAATACATCCGTTCGCTGCGTCAACCGCATAACGGACGGAGACAGGGGCTTACGCGCTTTTTACTCTACGGACTGATAGCCGTCGCGCTGGCCGCGCCGCAGCTCATCGCGTTCACTTTCCGCCAGGCCGGAGAGGGCGGCTTCCTCAGGCTGCACTGGAACTGGGCGAACGAGTCGGATTCCTGGCTCTGGTTCTATGTGAAAAACTGGGGCCTGGTGTTCCTGCTGCTCATCCCGGCCTTTTTCTCGGCCAGACGCGAAAGCCGGCTGCTTTTCGGCGGCGGCGCCCTGCTCTGGGCCATATGCGAGGTCATGGTTTTCCAGCCGAACGTATACGACAACAACAAGCTGCTTTTTGTGACCTGGGCGCTCGCCTGCGGGCTGGTTTCGGAGTTCCTGTGCTCGGTGTGGGACAGGCTGGGCGGCCTGCGCGTATCCAGAGGCTTTCTTGCGGGCATAATCCTCCTGTGCCTGTTCACCTCCGGCGGAATGACGCTGGCCCGCGAATATGTGTCCGGCGACCATCTGAGCGCCGGCGGCCGGGTAGAGAGCGGCTATGAGGTCGTGAGCGCGGGTCTTGTCGAGTTGGCGGAATATGTGGAGGAGAATACGGAGAGCAGCGCCGTGTTCATGACTGCTACGAACCACAATAACGCAATAGCAATGCTGACGGGACGGAGCATAGTCTGCGGCTCGCCAAGCTTCCTCTATTACCATGGCCTGGATTATACTCAGCGCGAGAATGACCTGCGCCTGGCATACGAACAGCCTCAGAGCCACATAAGCCGCATGATTGACGCATACGGCGCGGATTATGCACTCATAAGCTCCTGGGAGCAGGGCAGCTATGCGGTGGATGAGGAATGGTTTGAGGAAAACTGCGAATGCGTCTTTGAAAACCCGGCCTGCAGGCTCTATAAGCTTGAAAACTGACCGGGACTGTGATATAATTATCTGCCATATCTTTAAGGAGGTTCCTTTATGGGCGAGAACTACATCACCTGCCAGGGCGAAAAAGGCAGCATAAATATCTCCGAGGACGTGCTCTACTCCATGGTGCGCGCGGCGGTTGGAGAGATAGACGGCGTCGCGGCGCTTTCAAACAACGCCGGGGCGGAGCTCGCCGAGCTGCTGGGCATCAGAAACGTCGGCAAAGGCGTGAAGGTCCAGATAGCCGACGGGCAGATTACGGTTGATATAATAATTATGGTCCGTTATGGCGAAAATGTCGTGGGCGTGGCGAAGCAGGTCCAGGAGGCCGTAACAGGCGCGGTGGAGTCCATGACCGGCATGGGCACGCCGATTGTGAACGTCCACGTTTCGGGCGTGGCTTTCGACAAATGACCAGGACGCGGGCCAGAGAAGCGGCCGTGAGGCTTATATTTGCCCAGACGGCCACGAATGAAAAGCCGAAGAAGCTCGTAGCAGATTACTTTGAGCCTGAACACCTTGACAGTCTCAGAAGCGAGGAAGGGGCCATAGCCGAGGAGCCGGATGAGCGCAGTCTCGAGTATATAAACCGGCTCGTCGGACTCGTCGCCGATCACCGTCTGGAGCTGGACGAGGTGGTGCGCCAGAACGCGCACGGCTGGCGCCCGGAGCGTATTTCGCGCACGGCGATGGCCGTGCTGCGCTGCGCCCTTGCGGAGATAATGTACCTGAACGACCCGGACGTGACGCCCGGGGTCGCGATAAACGAGGCGCTGGAGCTTGCAAAGGGCTTTGAAGAGCCGGAGACGGTGGCCTTTATAAACGGCGTCCTGGGCGGATACATGCGCTCGCTCGAGCCTGCGGAGACGGCGGAATGAACACAGTAAGCGTATCGGAGCTCAACACCTACATAAAGCGGATGCTGGACTCCGATGAGTTCCTGGCCTCCGTGGCGGTACGCGGAGAACTTTCCAACTACAAAATGTATCCCTCGGGGCACCACTATTTCACGCTGAAGGACAGTGAAAGCGCAATAAGGTGCGTGATGTTCCGCTCGGCTGCCGGACGGCTGCGCTTCAGGCCGGAGAGCGGCATGGGCGTTATCGCCGTCGGACGGGTCAGCATATATGGACGCGACGGGGCGTATCAGCTCTACTGCGAGGAGCTCATACCGGAGGGCAGCGGCGCCCTACAGCTGGCTTATGAACAGCTCAAGGCAAAGTTGGAGGCCGAGGGCCTCTTTGACCGGGCGCATAAAAAGCCGGTGCCGCGTTATCCGGAGCGTATAGCCGTAGTAACATCCAGCGCAGGCGCGGCGGTACACGATATTATTCGCGTGCTGCGCCGCCGCTGGCCGGTTGCAAAGGTAATACTGCTGCCCGTACGGGTGCAGGGCGCGGAGGCGCCGGGCGAAATAGCCGCCGCCATACGCTATGCAAGCGCGCACAAGGTGGCGGATACGCTTATTACCGGACGGGGCGGCGGCTCCATAGAGGATCTGTGGGCCTTCAACGACGAGCGCGTGGCCCGGGCCATATATGACTGCGAGATACCTGTTATCTCCGCCGTCGGACATGAACCGGACGTGACAATTGCGGATTTCGTGGCCGACTTGCGCGCGGCCACGCCGTCCAATGCGGCGGAGCTCGCCGCGCCTGACGCGGACGAACTCCGACAGGCGATAGACAGCGCGCACGGCCGGCTTGAGCGAGGCGTGCTAAAGAAGATAAGTTCCGCGCGCGAGACGCTTTCAGAGCTCTCATCCAGGCGGGTAATGCAGAGCCCCACGGGCTTTATAGACCAGCGCCGCATGCAGCTTGACGCGCTGCGCGCCCGTCTTGAGGGCACGACGGGGTTCCTGGACAGGCTCCGCGCGCAGCTGGACGCGGGACGCGTCAGGCTGAACAGCGCCATGGACGCCGGTATGTCCGCAAGCCGGAACGAGTATCTTCGTCTCGCGGCCAAGCTGGACGCGCTGAGCCCGCTCAAGGTGCTCTCGCGCGGCTATGCCATAGCCATGGACGAGAGCGGCGCCGCCCTGCGCAGCACAGACGGCGTGCGGGCAGGCGAGAAGCTGACGGTAAGACTTGATTCCGGCGCGCTGGGCTGCCGGGTGGAGGATGTTTATGGCAAACAAGACTAAAGAACCTACGTTTGAAGAACAGCTTACGCGCCTGGGCGATATTGTGCGTACGCTTGAGCGCGGCGACGCGCCGCTTGCCGACGCGCTCAAGCTGTTTGAGGAAGGCGCGGCGCTGGTGAGCGCATGCACAAAGGAGCTTGACGAGGCCCAGCAGCGCGTGGTTAAGCTGCGCGCGGGCGCGGACGGCGAGCCGGCGGAGGAGCCGTTCGAGGAGGCTGACGCATGAGCTATCAGGAGAGGTACAGGGAATACCTTGACCTAATTGAGCCGGCGCTCAGGGAGAAATTCGGCACGGAGCGCGGATATGAGTTTGACGGGCTGCTCGACGCGATGAATTATTCCCTCATGGCTGGCGGAAAGCGCATAAGGCCGGTGCTGGCTCTTGAGTTCGCGCGGCTGAACGGCATGGAGCCGGAGAAGGCGCTGCCAGTGGCCTGCGCCGTCGAGATGCTGCACACATATTCGCTCATACACGACGACCTGCCCTGCATGGACGACGACGATTTGCGCCGCGGCAAGCCGACCAATCACAAGGTCTTCGGCGAGAGCACGGCCGTGCTGGCCGGAGACGCGCTGCAGGCCGAGGCCTTCGGGACGATACTGCGCAGCGGCCTGCCGGTTGAGGCGAGGGCCGAATGCGCCGAGATACTGGCCGGTGCCGCGGGAGTGGACGGCATATGCGGAGGGCAGTTTATGGACCTTTCCGCCGAGGGACACGCCCTTACGGCGGAGGAGCTCAGCGCGCTTCAGGGCCGCAAGACCGGGGCTCTGCTGGCCGCGGCCTGCATGCTCGGCGCCGCCGCCGCCGGAGCGGACGGAAAGGCGGTCGAGCTGGCCGGACAGTACGGAGCGCAGCTGGGCGCCGCGTTCCAGATACGCGACGACGTGCTGGACGTGCTCAGCACGGAATCCGAGCTCGGCAAGCCCATCGGCTCCGACAAGCGCGACGGGAAAACCACGTTCATGAGCTTGTACGGCGAGAGCGAGTGCACCCGCATGGTTGAGCGCATAACCGCCGCTGCCTGCGAGACGGTCAGGGATGTGGATACAGACGGATTCCTGACGGAGCTGGCCGCTTCCCTTGCGGTCAGGCGCAGCTGAATATACAGCAAAGTTGAATAAATTTCGAAATCCGCCCGTATGCGTATTGAAAACGCGGGCGGGTTTTGCTATAGTAGAGCCAAGAAATATTATAGAAGGTACGATAATTTGTCTATACTTGAAAGCATAAAGACTCACGAGGATCTCTGCGCCGTTCCGGCGGATAAGCTGCCGGAGCTCTGCGGCGAGATACGTGCGTTTCTTATCGAGTCCCTTTCCCGCACGGGCGGCCATCTGGCCAGCAACCTGGGCACGGTGGAGCTCTCGGTTGCGCTTGACCGCGTATACGACCCCTGGCGTGACCGCATAGTCTTCGACGTGGGGCACCAGTGCTACACCCATAAGCTGCTGACGGGACGCATGGCCGGCTTTGAAAAACTGCGCCATACTGGCGGAGTCTCCGGCTTTCCCAAGCCGTCCGAGAGCTGCGCGGACGCGTTTATAGCCGGCCACGCGTCCAACAGCGTGGCGGTGGCCCTGGGCATGGCGCGTGCAAGGACTCAGCTGCACGGAAATTATGATGTGTGCGCCGTAATCGGAGACGGGGCGCTCACGGGCGGGCTCGCGTACGAGGGCCTTTCAAATGCGGGACAGAGCGGGGAGCCGATGGTTGTAATACTCAACGACAACGCCATGAGCATCCGCTCAAACGTCGGGGGCATGGCCCGGCTGCTCAGCCGTATGCGCGTCCGTCCCGCTTACTTCGAGTTCAAGCGGCGCTACAGGCAGACGGTTGGAAAGGTGAAGCCTGTCTATAATGCGATACACGCCGTAAAGGAGAGCGTCAAGGAGGCTGTTCTGCCTGCGAACGTCTTTGACGACCTGGGCTTTTACTATCTCGGCCCGGTGGACGGGCATGATTTGCACGAGCTCGAAAGCGCGCTCACCTGGGCGCGCGAGATGCAGATACCCGTTCTGCTGCACGTCATTACGCAGAAGGGCCGCGGCTATCCCATGGCGGAGCTGCACCCGGATAAATATCACGGCGTAGGCAGATACGATCCTCTGACCGGAGAGCTGGAGAAGGGCGGGGAGAGCTTCTCTGGCGTTTTCGGCCGGGAGCTGGTGCAAATGGCGTCTGCCGACGAAAGGCTTATGGCCATAACCGCGGCCATGGCGGACGGCACGGGGCTGACGGGATTCGAGGCCAGATACCCGAAGCGCTTCTTCGATGTGGGAATAGCCGAAG
>CALXGL010000082.1 GCA_944387825.1 uncultured Oscillospiraceae bacterium
AGCCTTTCGGCTGGGCCCGTCGGCGCAGTGCAGCGCAGTTTGTTCTGACGTGGAGCTGGCAATGTGACTCGAACACACGACCTGCTGATTACGAATCAGCTGCTCTACCGACTGAGCTATGCCAGCATTTAAGTGCTCAAGTATTTTAGCATACGCTCAAGGCAAAGTCAACCGTTTTTGCCGGCTAATTTATCTTTTGTGATTACGTATTGTAATATTGAAATAAAAATTGTAATGACTTTGCGACAAGTTTCGAGTAATAAACTCATAAGAGAACAGGATGTCAAAAAATTCTGGTATAATTGTGATAAACGCTTTGTATTTTTTCGAGGAATATTGGTCTAATTCTCCTCCGCTCACGCCGCGCCGAGTGGACATAATTTTACGGCGAAAGTTTATTTCAGAGCGTTATACACATTATCCACATGCTTTTCAACATCCGAATCAGCTATGTATTTCAGGCGCTTCAGCGATATTTACCAGATGCTGCAAAACCCTGAATCAAACATCGCACCCGGTTGCGTTTTCAAATACTGTTTACATAAATCAGGCATGCGGAGCGCCGCATGGAATTTTGCAGTTAAAGCTGCATTACCATTCAGATGGAGAAATAAAATTGTTTTTACGCATCGAATAACAGCGGTTGGTACTGAAGATTAAATGGTCCATAAAAACTATTCCCAGCTTGGTCAGGCTGCTCTCTATAATTTTCGTTGCGCTTACGTCCCCGGAAGACGGCGTGGGAAGGCCTACCGGGTGGTTATGCGCCATGATTGCCGCAGCGGCGCGTTTGCTGAGCAGTTCGAGAGTGATGCGCCCGGCGTCGGTCATGACCTTGTTCGACACGCCTTTGCTGAGAAGCATGCAGTCTATAGCCCTGTAGTTTTTATCCAGCATCAGCAGATAGAGCATCTCTTCCGTTGCGCCTTCAAACAGCGGAGCCAGATATTTGACCGCCTCTTCAGACTTCATAATCTTCACGGAATTGTTGATTGGAATAAGATTCTTGCGTCTGGAGACTTCGTTTATCAAATGGATGTATACAGCCGTTGAATGTCCAACGCCCGGAACTTCCTCAAGCAGGCCCACTGGCGCGCTGAACACATTCTGAAGAGTTCCGAATTTCTTCAGAAGCATGTGGGCGGTAACGTTGGTATCTTTTCTTGGCTGCGCATAAAACAGCAGAAGTTCAAGGACATTTACGTCATCCATCACATCCAGGCCGTGCTTTTCAAACTGCGACCTGAGGCGCTGCCTGTGTCCGTCGTGAACCCCCATTTTATCACCTCAGACCTCGAGTGTAGCGAATGCGTTGAGCTCTGCTCCGGCCGTATGTCCGGCCATATATTCGTAATATCCCTGAGCTCCAATCATTGCCGCATTGTCGCCGCAGAGTTTGAGCGGCGGTATGTACAGCCTGGCGCCCGCCTTAGATGCGGCCTGCGTAAAATCGCGGCGTATGCGCGAGTTTGCGGCCACGCCGCCGGCAACGGCAAGCTTATCATAGCCGAGCTCCCTGAGAGCCTCCATGGTGCGCGGCACAAGGCTGTCGCTGACGGCTTTTGTAAACGACGCGGCCAGCGAAGCGCGATCCAGCTCCTCGCCGCGCTGCTCTGCGCCGTGTACGAGATTGATGACGGCGGTCTTGAGGCCGGAAAAACTCATGTCAAGCGGATTGCCCTCCACATGCGAAAGCGGCATGTGATATTTTGTGTCGTCTCCGCTCTGGCTCAGGTCGTCAAGCGGCTTGCCGCCGGGATATGGCAGGCCCAGAACGCGCGCAGTTTTGTCAAAGCACTCTCCCGCGGCGTCGTCCCTGGTGGAGCCGAGCACGCGAATATCCGTATAGTCGCGCACATCCGCTATAAGCGTGTTTCCTCCGGATATGGCAAGGCAGAGGAACGGCGGCTCAAGTTCCGGAAAAGCGAGATAGTTGGCGGCAATGTGTCCGCGTATGTGGTGAACCGGTATGAGCGGGACTCCCAAGCCGAAAGCCAGGCTCTTAGCAAAGTTTACGCCAACCAGAAGCGCGCCGATAAGGCCGGGCGCATATGTTACGGCCACGGCGTCTATGTCGGCGCGAGAAAGGCCTGTGACGGCAAGCGCTCTGTCCGCGAGCTGATATATTACCTCTATATGGCTGCGCGAGGCAATTTCGGGCACGACGCCTCCGTATACGGCGTGCAGGTCCGCCTGTGAAAACACCTGGTCAGTCAGCACTTCCCGGCCGTCGCGAACGAGAGCGACAGCCGTTTCGTCGCAGGAAGATTCAACGGAAAGTATAATCATTACAGTTCCTCTTTTCGTATATAAAAGGTCATAATTGCGGCATCTTCCGCAGGCTTTTCATAATAGCCGGGACGAATACCGACAAATTTGAAGCCTTTCTTTTCATATAAGCCGCGTGCGGGGGCATTGGAAGCTCTGACCTCAAGAGTCAAAAAGCTGAGCTTCCATGCCCTGGCGCGCTTTATTGCGGCGTCAATCAGAGCCGCACCGACACCGCGCCGCCTGTACTCTGGTGCGGTGCACACGTTAGTTATGCAGCCCTCATCCAGGACGCTGTCCATGCCGATATAACCGGCCCTTACGCCGTCAGACTCGGCGATTAAAAGAGCTCTGCCTTCTTCGCCAATCTGGTGCGACAGCTGTTCTCTCGTCCATGGCAGAGAAAAGTTTTCCTCTTCCAGACGGCATAGCCAGTCCAGATCCTCCTCACCGGCATCACGGATTTCAATCATATTCGTCATCTTCCCCGGTCAGCTCATCGACCAGCTGATTGATATCGGCGGCCATGTTGTCGGCCAGCCTGTTCCAGCTCAGCTGAGAGTCAAATTTAGGTTCCTCGAAGTCCGTTTCACCAAGGCACATGAAGCGCTCGTCCAAATCCGGCCACCTCGCCGCGAGCTCGGCGGCCAGACTATCTGTCATACAGAGTACGACGTCGTATTGACTGCACAGTTCCCTGCTGATTTCCGCCGGACAGCCGCCGGACGATATAGTAACGCCGTATCTTGACGCGGCCCTCGCCGCTTTTATATTGAGCGGTCCGGGCGATATGCTTGCGCATGCGGCCGGGATGTCGTCTATTCCATTTTCGCGCGAGGCGGTCAGAAACATGGAGCAGGCCATTTCGGCAAGTCCGCAGCCGTTCCTGTCGGCAAAAAGTACGGAATCCATAACCATTGTCTCGTCGTAGAGCCCGGACAGCAATTCTGCGATATGCTGTTCATCCCATTTTTCCAGGCTGCGATCCAAGGCGAGACTCTCTATGTGATGCGTAAGCTCATGCTTCAGGGTGTGAACGAGCTCGCGTTCGCACTTTTCCGGTGAAGCGTCGCGATATTTCTGCTTGAACGAACCGTAATATATCTCGATATAACGGCCCATCTGGTTCACGTTGTAGGTGCCCATTACAAGCAGGCCGTGTTCATCCGTACAGCTGCGCCGCAGCAGATTGACGCCGCCGTTGAGTTCGCGGAATATTTCTTCCGGCAGCGTGTCCACCGCATCGTCCAGGACGCGCCCGGCTTCTTCGTAGCTTATCATATGAGCCCTGCCTTTCTCAATGAGCTTCTGCCCAGGTGCGGCCTATCTTGGCATTTGCCGTCAGCGGAACTGAGAGCGCGGCGGCGCCGCTCATCTCTTCCGTCAAAAGGCACCTGACGAGCTCGGCCTCATCCTCGGGGCATTCTGCTATAAGCTCGTCGTGGACCTGTAAAAGCAGCCTGGATTTAAGGCCTTCGCGTTTTATTCTGGCATATACATTCACCATTGCGAGCTTCATTATATCGGCGGCCGTGCCCTGTATGGGCATGTTGCGCGCAACGCGCTCTCCAAAGGAACGGGTGTTGAAGTTGGAGCTGCGGAGTTCGGGCAGAGGACGCCGGCGTCCGAACAGCGTTTCCACGTATCCCCTGGCTTTGGCTTCGGCAATGACGCGCTCCATATACTCACGCACGCCGTGATACTTTTCCAGATATGCGTCAATATAGGCCCTGGCTTCCGCAGGCCGGACGCCGATGTCCTGCGCAAGCGAGAAGGCGGAGATGCCGTAGACTATGCCGAAGTTGACCGCCTTGGCGTGGCTTCGCTGCTGCGGCGTCACGTCTTCCAGCGGAATTCCGAAGACCTGCGAAGCGGTAACGGCGTGAATATCCTCGCCGTTCAGGAAGGCGTTTTTCATCGTTTCGTCGCCGGAGATATGCGCAAGAAGCCTCAGCTCTATCTGGCTGTAATCCGCATCCACCAGTACGAAGCCCGGAGGGGCTACAAACATTTTGCGTATTTCGCTGCCCAGCTCTTTGCGTATGGGGATATTTTGGAGATTCGGTTCTGTACTTGAGAGCCGGCCGGTGGCCGTGACCGTCATTTTGAAGTTGATATGAATACGCCCGTCCGGAGAAATGACTTTGATGAGCCCGTCGGCATAGGTGCTCTTTAGCTTCGTGAGCATCCTGTAGTCGATAATATCCGCGATTATCGGATGCTTGCCGGTCAGCTTCTCAAGCACGTCGGCGTTCGTGCTCCAGCCCGTCTTTGTCTTTTTCCCGGCCGGCAGCATAAGCTCTTCAAACAGGACTTCTCCGAGCTGTTTAGGCGAATTGATGTTGAATTCGTGCCCGGCATATGCCCAAATGCGCTCCTGCAGCATGTTTATGCCCGCCGTCATACTCTCTCCGTACCCGGCGAGCGCCTGCCTGTCCACAAGGAAACCGGCGCGCTCCATATCGGCGAGCACCCTGCACAGCGGAAGCTCAATGCTGTAGTAAAGCTCGTGAGCCCCCGCTTCCGAAAGGCAGGCGTCAAGCTTGGGGTAGAGCTCCCAAACCGCCTGAACAGGGCTTTTCTCTGTTCCGAGGTGCCTCAGTGACAAGCGGTCAACGGGATATGCGCTCTCGGTCGGGTCGAGTACATAGGCCGCCAGCTCGGTGTCGAAAACAAAGCCGGACGGCGTTATATTTGCCGCTAGCGCCATTCCCATGAAATCCTTGACGCCATGACTCACCTTTTTTACTTCGGGCGAAAAGAGGATGTCCATAATTGCATCCCAGTCTTCCCCTGCCATAATCTGCGAAGCGTTAAATATAGCTTTGCCGTCGCACAGACTCAGCTCATTTATGCTCTCGCCGTGCAGAACGGCGATGTATTCAGCGTTTTTAATTCTCTCCGCCATCTCCGCCGGACCAAGTTCAAGTATGGGCAGGCCGGCAGTCTCCGTCTCGCCGCTCACCTCGCCTAGCTCCAGCTGACCTCCGGGTGTTATGCCCCATCTGTCAATAAACCGCTTGAAGCCCAGCCTTGAGAGGACAGAATATAGCTCGGGCGTGTTTTCGAGCTTCCATCTGGCGTCATCCGGCCTCAGGTCGACAGGCGCCTCACGGCTTATTGTGGCAAGCTCATAGCTCATGCGCGCGCTCTCTGCGCCGGCGGCCAGCTTTTTGCGGACGGAATCTTTTATGTCAAGGTTGTCGAGATTGCTATAAATGTTGTCAACCGTACCGAAGCGGCGAACGAGGTCCAGGGCGGTTTTCTCCCCTATTCCCGCCACGCCGGGAATGTTGTCCGAAGCGTCGCCCATCAGCGCCTTCAGGTCTACCATAAGTGGCGGCGCGAAGCCGTACTCCTCGCGAAAACGCTCAGGCGTATACGCAATGGTCTCCGTTTGGCCGCGGGCAGTTTTGATGTGGATTACCTCGGTCCGGCCGGTGATAAGCTGAAAACTGTCGCGGTCGCCGGTCACTATGTCGCAGTCCCAACCATCCTGTTCGCACAGGCGCGCAACGGTGCCGAGGATGTCGTCGGCCTCCCAGCCCTCTGCGGAGAGCTGCTTTATGCTCATGGCGGCGAGCACTTCCTTTAATACAGGCATCTGCACGGCCAGCTCCTCCGGCATGGGCTTGCGCTGGGCCTTATAGCCTTCATACTGCCTGTGCCGGAAAGTGGGCGCGGCGAGGTCGAAGGCCACGCAGAGCGCGTCCGGCTCGCCCGTGTCAAGTAGGCGCTGCAGTATGGTCAGGAAGCCATAGACCGCGTTGGTCGGAGTGCCGTCGGGGGCATTGAGCATACGCACGCCGTAGTATGCGCGGTTAACTATGCTGTTGCCGTCAAGTATCATCAGCTTCATGTTGCATTCTCACTTTCGTTTGCCTCGCCCGGCAGCGTGGGATTTCCGAAAAATCGCTCGCAGTCATCGAGCGCCTGAACCAGGCAATTGTAGAGGTAGGGGGTTATGACTCCTCGGTCATTTCCGCTTTCGTAGTCGGCAATCGCGGCGCGTATATCCCAAAGGCGGCGCTGCCAGCCGTCAGGAGCGGCAGAAATGCCGTAATCCGGCAGATTTATCATAATCATGGGGATATATTCGCAGTCTGTAATGCTTGTATCTCCGGTCTCCGGGTCCTTCGTGAGCTCAAGCTGAACCATGGCCGTAAGATCGGTGTTGGGTTTGTTCTGGCAGGACAGAAGATTTCCCAGGCAATAGCACAGGAAGCCTGTGC
>CALXGL010000083.1 GCA_944387825.1 uncultured Oscillospiraceae bacterium
ATGCACCGCAACACGTATCTGGACTCGCCCCGCCTGCTTGACCGCTATTACCGGCTGCGCAGTGAGCCCAGAATAAGCTTCGCCGGACAGATGACCGGCGTCGAGGGCTATGTTGAGAGCGCCGCCAGCGGCCTGCTCGTCGGCATAGAAACCGCGGCGCGCGTGCTGGGCCAGGAGAGCGTGGACTTCCCGGCGGCGACCGCCGTGGGCGCGCTCGCCCTCTATGTCTCCGGCGGAAGCGTGGGCGATTTCCAGCCCATGAATATTAACTTCGGTATCATCAGCCCTCTGTGCTACCGCGTCAAGGGAAAGCGGAATAAGAACGCCGAAATTTCAAAGAGGTCCCTTGACATCATAGAAAAGCTCAAAGTCGAAAAGGAGGTTCTGTCCCTGTGAGGATACTCATAGACGCCATGGGAGGCGACAACGCCCCGGAGGCGCCCGTAAAAGGCGCTCTGCGCGCTGTCAAAGAGCTGGGCGTCGACATTACGCTTATAGGTATGAAGGAGGCCGTGGAGCCGCTTCTGAACGGCGAGGGCGGCATAGCCGTCGTCGATGCGCGCGAGGTCGTGACCATGGAGGATGACCCGAGTACGGCCACTCGCCGCAAAAAGGATTCGAGCATGGCCGTCGCGCTGCGTATGCTGCGCGACGGGGAGGGCGACGCCGTCGTCTCCGCCGGCAGCACAGGCGCGCTGCTGACGGGCGCCACGCTTACGACAAAGCGCATTCCCGGCATACGCCGCGCGGCTCTCGCGCCGGTGCTGCCAAACGGCGCGCGCGGCGTGATGCTCATTGACTGCGGCGCAAATGTTGAGTGCACGCCCGAGTATCTGCTGCAGTTCGCCTATATGGGCAGCTTCTATGCAGATAAGATTATGGGCTGCCCGCATCCGCGCGTCGGACTTCTGAGCAACGGCACGGAACCGACCAAGGGTTCTCCGCTCGGCAAGCACACCTTCAAGCTGCTGGAAAAGGCCTCGGCTGAGGGAAAGATTAACTTTATCGGCAACGTTGAGGGCACGGACGTCATGGCCGGCGGAGTAGACGTCGTCGTTACGGACGGCTTTACCGGCAACGTGTTCCTGAAGGCCAGCGAAGGCATGATAAAGTTCGCGCTTGGCCAGCTCAAGAACGTGTTCTACGGTTCAACGAAGAACAAGCTCGCCGCCCTTGCCCTCAAGAAGGACTTCAAGGCCATGAAGGACGGCCTGGATGTCAACAAGATAGGCGGCACGCCGCTGCTCGGCATCTCTAAGCCGGTTATCAAGGCCCACGGCTCCTCCAACGAGGAGGCCATATTCAGCGCAATACGCCAGGCCGTGAACTTTTCCCGTGCCGGCGTTATTGAGGAGATAGAGAAAAACATAGAGCACATGCGCCTCTCCGCCGAGGAGCTGGCAGGAATGGAGGAAACAAAATGATTTACGAAAAAATCCGTGATCTCGTTGCCAAGCAGTTCGTTGTGGAGCCTGAGACTCTCAGCCGCGAGACCAGCTTCACAGATGACCTGAACGCCGACAGCCTCGACGTCGTCGAACTCAGCATGACCATTGAGGAGATGTTCGACCTGGGCGAGATAAGCGAGGACGAGCTCAAGAATATAAGCACTATCGGCGATCTCGTCGATTATGTGGAGAAAGCCTCGGCCAACTGATGGAGGCCCTCGAAACAAAACTTAATTACTGCTTTTCAAACCGGGGACTTCTTATAAACGCCCTTACTCACAGCTCATATGCCAACGAAAACCGCGGCAGGAGCTGCGAGAGCAACGAGCGTCTGGAATTCCTTGGGGACAGCGTGCTGGGGATGGTTGTCGCGGACGCGCTGTACAAGCGCTTTCCTGAATTGCCTGAGGGCAAAATGACCAGGCTTCGCAGCCAGCTTGTCTGCGAAGAGAGCCTGCACCACGTTGCCTCGCAGCTGGGGCTGGGCGAATACATACGTCTGGGCAGGGGAGAGGAACATACCGGCGGGCGTACGCGCACCAGCATTCTTGCCGACGCCGTGGAAGCCGTGATAGCGGCGATGTATCTGGACGGCGGCATGGATGTTGCGCGCGGTTTTATAAACCGCTTCATCCTCAGCGAGCTCGAAACCGGCATCTCCGGCTCAGGGGACAGCAAGACGGAGCTGCAGGAGCTGGTTCAGAAGAAGAGCGGCAGCGTGCTGAGCTATGAGCTGCTCAACGAGACCGGTCCCGACCACGATAAGACCTTTACAAGTCAGGTAAGCCTCAACGGCAGGCCCATCGGCTCCGGCTCCGGCCGCACAAAAAAAGAGGCCGAACAGTCCGCTGCCCGCGCGGCCCTGGCCGCGCTGCGCAAATGAGCGCAAGGGCCAGCATCATCCCCGTATTCGTCCCGCACCTCGGCTGCCCGAACGACTGCGTCTTCTGCAACCAGCGCCGTATTTCCGGTTCGCTTGCCCCGGCGTCTCCTCAGGATGTCACCGGGGCCATTGAGCGAGCCCTTCGTCTGCCGTCTCCGGGCTCAAAGCGCCAGCTGGCGTTCTATGGAGGCTCGTTTACGGCCATTCCGGACTCTGAGCAGGAGGCGCTTCTCGGAGCTGCGCTGCCATATCTGGAGCGCGGCGACATCGGCTCTATCCGCCTGTCCACACGGCCGGACGCAATAGACGGCGCCGTCCTTGCGCGATTGAAGCGCTATGGCGTTGAAACCGTGGAGCTGGGGGCGCAGAGCATGTCGGACCGCGTCCTCGCCCTCTCCGGGCGCGGACACACTGCGCAGGATGTGGAGAACGCCTCGCGCGCCGTCAAAGCGGCGGGCTTCAGGCTTGTTTTGCAGATGATGACCGGTCTGCCCGGCTCAGACGATGAGAGCGACGTGGAAACGGCGCGTAAAATTGCCTCTCTCGGTCCGGACGGGGTAAGGGTATACCCTACGGTCATTGTGCGCGATACCGTCCTGTATGACCTCTGGAAAGCGGGCCGTTACAGTGAACATACGGTGGAGGACGCCGTGCGCGTATGCGCGCGGATAGTTCCCGTTTTCAACGCGGCAGGCATCCCCATAATCCGCATGGGGCTCAACCCGACAGAGGATTTGTCGGGCGGAGACGCGGCCGGCGGAGCCTATCATCCGGCGCTGGGCGAGCTCGTGCGCGCGCGCATAATGCGCGGCAGGGCGGAGGCCATGCTGGAGGGGGCCGTTCCCGGCTCGGAGATTACGCTGCGCGTAAACCCGCGGCTTACGAGCCAGCTTGTGGGCCAGCACGGGACGAACAGGACGTACCTGACGGAGAAATTTGGCCTGAAAAGTCTAAAAATCGTGCCTGACAATGCTGTTGAGACCCTTACGCGTGAGGATTAGTACGCAATATCATTTTTGGCGGGGATATCCCCGCCAAAAATTTTACTAAACTTTTTTCGCCATGTGACTGAACTGTAACTTTTACGATGCAATTCAGATACAATTGCGTGTTATACTGCCGCCATACTGAGAGGGAGGCGGTTTTATGACCAGCTCGAGAACCCGCGCAATCAGGCTCACAATCGCCACCATAGCCGCCAGCCTGCTGCTGAGCGCGGCCTGCTGTGTGCTGTTTGTGCTGAATATGATGGGCGCGCTGAATAAGGAGATGCCAGCTGAGGCGCCCGCGTCAAAGGAAGTTTCCGTAAGCGTGGTCTGGTGCGCCGCCGACGCCGGCCGTTATGAGACCGGTACGGCAATCTGAGGGCGGCAAAATGCGAAGCAGAGAGATTATCGGCACCGCGCTGTGCACAGTCTGCGCCGCGTTAGCTTTAACACTGTGCGCCTCGGCGCATGATTCCTATGTATATGAAACTGCCTAATCTGTCCGGTGAGATGAAAGACAACAAATTGAACAGTGCGGCCCGGGGAAATCCCGGGCCTTTTTACGACTTAAATGCACTATAATTCTTGAAAAAACCGCTCCGGCGTAATATAATATTATGCCCGCTCAGGCGGATAAGGCAGATTTTTTGAGAGGTAATGCGGTTTTGTATCTGAAGGCATTGGAAATTCAGGGATTCAAGAGCTTCCCCGAGCGGACGCGGCTGACCTTTGACGATGACGTTACCGCCATCGTGGGGCCGAACGGCTCGGGCAAATCGAATATTTCCGACGCCATACTCTGGGTTATGGGTGAGCAGAGCAGCCGCACGTTGCGCGGCGGCAAGATGCAGGACGTCATTTTCGGCGGCACGGTCAGGCGCCCGGCCATGGGTGTGGCACAGGTTTCGCTTATACTGGACAATTCCGCCGGCCTGTTTGACGTGGATGCGGAAGAAGTCGCCATAACCCGCAAATATTACCGGTCCGGCGAGAGCGAGTACTACATAAACCGTCGGCAGGTGCGCCTGCGCGACGTAAACGAGCTCCTGATGGACACCGGTATGGGGCGCGACGGATATTCGATAATAGGCCAGGGACGCATAGCCGAGATAGTAAGCGGTAAGAGCGCCGAGCGCAGGGAGGTGCTTGAGGAAGCGGCCGGCATATCCCGCTACCGCTACCGTAAAGACGAATCGGAGCGCCGCTTGCAGCGCACGGATGAAAACCTGCTGCGAATAAACGACAAGATTGAGGAGCTGGAGCTGCAGGTAAAGCCTCTGGAAAAACAGGCCGAGGTTGCAAAACGCTATCTTGCGCTGCGCGATGAGCTGAAGGTCTCCGAGGTCAGTCTGTGGATGAACGACCTCGACGCCCTGCACGCTCAGTCCGAAGATATCGAGCTTCAGTACAGGGATGTAAAATCTCAGCTGGAAGCGGAAAAGCACGAGCTGGAAAGCCTGTACGCGCGGAGCGAACTGCTGACGGAGCGTATGCGGGCAAAGGATGTTGAGGCAGAAGAAAAGCGCTCGGCGCTCAGCAGGCTGCAGGGCGAGATTTCCGGCCAGGAGGCCAGGGCGGCGGTGCTGAAAAGCCGCATTGAGTCAACAAGGCAGAGCGCGGAGCGCATGCGCGGAGAGCTCACGGAGCAGTCAGACAGAGCGCAGAGCGTTTCGGAACAGATTGAACAGCATAAGGCCCGCATAGAGGAGATTGACCGCCGGAGGTCAAGGCTTTCCGAAGACGCTGAAAGCGCCCGAAACGTGGCTGAGGGCCGAAAAATACGCATTGCGAACCGTGAGCGGGAATTAAGCGAGCTTACGGACGAGCTTACGAAGCAGATAGTGGATTTGCGCAGCGCCGACTCGCGTATTAATATCCTCGAGGAGATGGAGCGCGACTATGAGGGCTTCGGAGGCGCCGTAAAGGCCGTCATGCGTTCGGCCAAGCGCGGCGAGCTGCGGGGCGTACACGGTACGGTGTCCGAGCTGCTGCGCACGGATGAGGAGACCGCCCTCGCCATAGAGACGGCCCTCGGCGCGGCCATACAGAACGTCGTTGTGGATACGCAGCAGGACGGCAGGCGCGCAATTGAGATGCTGCAGCGCCGCAGCGCGGGACGAGCCACGTTCCTTCCCCTGGACGCTATACGCGGCGGAAGGCTGGACAGGATTCCCGGCGAGGACGAGGGCTGTCTGGGCCTGGCAGTGGACCTCGTGCAGTTTGACGGCAAATACAGAGAGGTATTTGAAAATCTCCTGGGCCGCACTCTTGTGGCGGAGACGCTTTCCGACGCCATTGCCATTTCCAGGCAAAACGGCGCACGTGTGCGCATTGTAACGCTGGACGGACAGGTCATGAACGCCGGCGGCTCCATGACGGGCGGCAGCGCCGGCAAGAACGCCGGCATACTGTCTAGGCGCAGCGAGCTGGAGCGCCTGCAGGCGAACCGCGGCCGGCTTGCCAGGCGGCGTGATGAGCTGAGCGCCAGAAGCGAAGAGCTGAAGCGCACGCTTACAAGCGCCAGGTATGAGCTGGAAGTGGCGTCTCAGGAGGTTCAGGACATAACTCGCGAGCTGGCCGGCCTTGAGGCTGAACGAAAAGCCGTCGAAAGCGCGGTCGGGCAGTTTGAGGTTCTGCTTGCCGGACTGACGGGAGACAGGGATACCCGGGAAAAGGCGATAGCAGATACGCTCGCAGCCGCGGACAGCTATGAGCGCGAGCTGAGTGAGACCTGCCGCAGGATGGAAGAACTCAATACGCAGGCGGAAGCGCTGAGAGCAGCGATTGAGACGGTCTCGAGCGGCAAGCTGGCAGTCGAGGGCGAGCGCACGCGTACGGACAAGGCGGCGCAGGAGAAAAATGCCGCAATACTCGAGCTGGAACGCGCGCTGGCCAGAACGGAACAGAAAAAGCTTTCCGCCGAGCTGGAGGAAAAGCAGCTCATGGACAAGCTCTGGGACGGCTATGAGCTAAGCCACAGCGCGGCGCAGGCGATACGGCAGCCTGTTGAAAACCGCGCAAAGAGCGCGCGGCATATTGCCGACCTCAGGCGCGAGATGTCGGAGCTGGGCAGTCCAAACCTGGGGGCGATAGACGAATATGCCCGAGTCAGCGAGCGGTATGAGTTCCTTACAGGCCAGAGGGACGATGTGGAAAAGGCAAAAGCTGAGCTTCTGGGTATAATTTCCGACATAACCGGGGAAATGAGAAGTATATTCACCCGTGAATTTGCCGCTATAAACGAAAGCTTCAGGGAAACGTTCACCGAGCTCTTCGGAGGCGGCAGCGCGGAGCTGACGATAACCCCTGCGGACGATGTGCTCACCGGAGACATAGACATACGCGTGCAGCCGCCTGGAAAAGCGCTTACAACGCTCTCGCTGCTTTCCGGCGGCGAGATGGCTTTTGTGGCCATAGCGCTCTACTTCGCCATCATCAAAGTCAGGCCCACGCCTTTCTGCGTCATGGACGAGATAGAGGCCGCGCTGGACGAGGCCAACGTAAACCGCTTTGCAAGCCACATGCGGGAACTGGCCGGCAGAACTCAGTTCATTGTAATAACTCACCGCCGCGGCACGATGGAGGAGGCCGACCGCCTGTATGGCGTCACCATGCAGGAAAAGGGCGTGTCCAAGGTGCTGGAGCTTGACCTTGACGAGGCGGCGCGTCAGATAGAGGAGGACGATACAAATGGGGTTCTTTGACAAGATAAAGCAGGGACTGGAGAAAACCCGCAAACAGATGAGCGAGGCTTTCGCAGCTCTGACGGTGGACAATGAGGAGTTCTTCGAGGAGCTTGAAGAGGCGCTTATACTTGCCGACGCCGGCGCGGACACCGCAGTGAAGGCTGTGGACGAGCTGCGCGGCGTCGTATATCAGAAATCGCTGTATGGCGGCGAGCAGGTCAAGGGAGCGCTTGTGGATATTCTGGCCGAACGCCTCAATGTGGGCGATACCGGGCTCAAGCTGGACACGAAACCGTCTGTTATCCTCATGGTTGGCGTCAACGGAGTCGGAAAGACCACAACTATCGGAAAGCTGGCCGCCAAATACACTGCCGAGGGCAAAAAAGTGCTTCTGGCCGCAGCCGACACCTTCAGGGCCGCCGCAGCCGAGCAGCTCACTGTCTGGTCTGAACGCGCCGGGTGCGAGATAGTCAAGCACGGCGAGGGCTCGGACCCCGGCGCGGTCGTCTTTGACGCCATCTCGGCGGCGAAGGCGAGAGGAACGGATATAGTAATCATCGATACGGCCGGAAGACTGCACAATAAAGCCAACCTCATGAATGAGCTCGCAAAAATACACCGCATTATAACCCGCGAACTGCCGGAGGCCGCTTTGGAGACGCTTATGGTCATAGACGCCACTACCGGTCAGAACGGACTGATTCAGGCAAAGCAGTTCGCCGACACGGCGGACATAACCGGCATCGTGCTCACCAAGCTCGACGGCACCGCCAAGGGCGGCATAGTCTTCGCCATTGCTCGGGAAATGGGAGTTCCGGTCAAGTATGTCGGCGTAGGAGAGGGTGTAGATGATTTGATGCCCTTCGAGCCGAAGGCCTTTGCGGAGGCGCTGCTGTCATGAAACTTGTACTGGCTTCCAACAACGCTCATAAGGCGCGCGAATTCCGCGAAATACTTGCGCCTCTGGGAATAGAGGTCGTCACTCAGAGCGAGGCAGGCTGCCATTTCGAGGTCGATGAGACCGGGACGACGTTTGAAGAAAACGCCTTTTTGAAAGCGGACGCCGCCATGAAGGCAACGGGAGAGCCCGCCGTGAGCGACGACTCCGGCCTGGAGGTCGATGCTCTGAACGGCGAACCCGGAGTGCACTCGGCGCGATACACGGGCAGACATGAGGACTCAGACGCCGACCGCCGGTCCTATCTCATGAAAAAACTAGAGGGCGTGGAACATCGCGCCGCCCGTTTCGTCTCAGCGATATGCTGTGTATTCCCCAACGGCGACGTTCTCCGCGCGAGGGGCGAGTGCGAGGGCAGCATCGCAACATATGAACGGGGCGAAAACGGCTTCGGCTATGACGCGATGTTTATCCCCGCCGGCTCGGAGCGCACGATGGCTGAGCTGAGCGCGGAAGAGAAAAACGCCATATCCCACCGGGGACGCGCGCTGCGCGGGTTTTACAGGGTTTTGGAGGAATACAGCAATGCTCACAAGTAAACAGAGAGCCTACCTTCGCGGCCTCGCCGCCAGGGAGGACACAATACTGCAAATAGGCAAGGAAGGCATTACGGAGAAGACCGCCGAGGCTCTCGGCGACATGCTCCGCGCCCGCGAGCTCGTCAAAGGCCGCGTCCTTGAAAGCTCCATGCTTTCCGCCCGGGAGGCCTGCGATACGCTGGCCGCGCGCTGCCGCGCCGAGCAGGTGCAGGTAATTGGCAGCAAGTTTGTGCTCTACAAGCGCAACGAGCAGAAGCCTGTGATTGAACTGCCCAAGGCGGCGAAGAAAAAATGAGGCTCGCTTTTTACGGAGGGAGCTTCAATCCGCCGCATCCGGCGCACGTGCGTGCCTGCGCTCTCGCCTGCGAGAGCCTGAAGCCGGATAAGCTGCTGGTAATACCCGCGGCCACGCCGCCGCACAAGCCCCTGCCGGAGGGCAGCCCGGACGCCGCAGAGCGCATGGAGCTCACGCGCATAGCCTTCAGGAATTTCCCCATGGCCGAGATAAGCGGCATGGAGCTGCGCCGCGAGGGCAGGAGCTACACCTCAGACACCGTGGCTGAGCTCAGGCGCGAATACCCGGACGCCGAGCTGGTGATGATTATGGGCACAGACATGCTGCTCACGTTTGAGGAGTGGCATGAGTGGAGAAGCATCCTGTCCGAGGCGTCTCTGGCAGTCCTGCCCCGCTGCGGGGGTGATATAGAGGCGATACGCCGCGAAGCAGAGCGCATGCGCTCTGCATACGGGGCCAGCATCTATGTCCTCGACGTCACGCCCCTGCCCATGAGCAGCACCTCCATGCGCGAGCTCCTCATAAACCGCGGCGGAGCCGATGAGCTTGACGGCGAAGTGTACGCCCGCATTATCAGACGCCGCGATTACGGCGCTAAGCCGCAGCTGGACTGGCTGCGTTCCCGAGCGTATAAATGCCTGAAGCCGTCGCGCGTACCGCATGTCGCCGGCTGCGAGCATGAGGCGGTAAAGCTGGCCGAACGCTGGGGAGAAGACCCCGGCGACGCGGCGGAAGCCGGCATACTGCACGATATTACCAAAAAATTGTCTATGCCGGAGCAGTTGAAGTTGGCAGAAAAATATGGTATAGTGTTTGACGCGCTCGAGCGTGAGAATATAAAGCTCACGCATGCCATCACGGGCGCGGCGCTTTCCCGCGACCTGTTCGGTGTGACCGGACGCGTATACGATGCTATACGCTGGCACACGACCGGCAGGCCGGATATGACCATGCTGGAAAAGATAATTTATCTGGCAGATTATATTGAGCCTACGCGTGATTTCCCGGGAGTGGAACCCCTGCGTGCGCTCGCCTACGAGGACATAGACGCGGCCATGGCGTTGGGGCTGAAAATGAGCCTTGACGAGCTGGACGCCGCTGGGATAGTGCCCCATAACGACTCGGTTGAGGCGTATCGATGGTACGGAAAGGAACATTAAATGCAGCTTTTTGGCGGTAACGGAAAAAAAGGCAGACACAGCGCTTCCGGAAGCGGTTCGGACCGCGACGGCTTTGAACGCTATGACAGCTCCGACGGCAAATACAGTGCGGATACCGAAAAACACTGGGACGATGATTACGATTATAACCGGCGCTATATGGAGCGCATGGAGCGGCTGGAACAAAACCAGCGCTACGCAAGCCGAGACGCGGCGAATGGCGGCGGACAGCGCTTTGCCAGCGACGATATAATTTCCCGTGAGGAGCGCCAGCGTACGCGCAAGCGCTGGCCCAGAAGACTGCTTGCAACATTCCTGACGCTGGCCATAGTAATTGTCGGCGCATATGCCGGCTACAGGATATGGGCTCAGCGGCCCAGTCAGGAGCAGGGCGGACTCAACGATTATTCGAGCGCCCCTCCCGAGGAGACCGGCATAGCCGCCGAGGCGCCTCAGAGCGCTGAAAGCAAGCGCGAGGGCGTGTGGACGTTTTTCATTGCCGGCATCGACGTGGTGGGCAACCACAACGACACGAATATGGTCGGCATGTTCGACACAGTCAACGGCAAGCTCAATATCGTGAACCTGCCGCGCGACATGCTGGTCAATGTGAATCTCAACATCAAGAAGATAAACCAGCCATATGCCGCGGACATAAATAACGGCGGCGACGGCATTGACGCGCTCAAGGACTGCATAGCCGATATCCTCGGATACAACGTGGACATGTACGCGCTCATAGACATCAACGCCGCGGCCGAGATAGTAGACGCTATAGACGGCGTATATTTCGACATCCCCTACGATATGGACTGGGATGCGCCCGACCAGAACCCTCCGCTGCACATCCATATCAAGGCGGGGCCTCAGGTGCTGGACGGCGAAAACTTTGTCAACGCCATGCGCTTCCGTATGTCCAACGACGGCTCGCATACCTATGCCGGCGGCGATATACAGCGCATACAGTTCCAGCAGGAGCTGCTCATGGCTCTTGCGAGCCAGGCGCTCCAGCTCGGGAATATTGACAAGATTGGCGACGTATACAACGCCATAATGAATAATATGGTGACCAACGTCTCTCTGGGCAATGTCGTGTACCTGCTTGAGCAGTTCATGAAGCTCGACAGCGACGACATCACTTTCCAGACCATACCCAACCGCATGGACGGTATGATAAACGGCCTGAATTATGTTATGCCGCTCATAGACGACTGGCTTGTAATGCTGAACGAGAAGCTCAATCCCTTCAATGTGGAGATAACCGAGGAGAATATAAACATGATTTCCTTCATTGACGGAGAGTGGACCATGACGCAGGGGTATATAGCCGGCGGAGAGGATTCCTTCGCCGTGATATCATAAAGAAGCAGGCATTAAGGGATATAGAAAAGGAGTTTTGCCCATGCTAACACCCAGGGAAATAGCCGCGGCGGCCGTAAAGGCGCTTGAGGCCAAGCAGGCTAAGGATATCGAGGTGCTGCATACCACC
Organism: uncultured Oscillospiraceae bacterium; assembly: GCA_944387825.1. Taxonomy (GTDB): domain Bacteria; phylum Bacillota; class Clostridia; order Oscillospirales; family Oscillospiraceae; genus Scatomorpha. Next base: position 11,445 of record CALXGL010000083.1, read on the forward strand.
GATGTCACAGTTCTCGCAGATTATTTCGTAATATGCACAGCTACAAGTTCTACTCACGTCAAAACCCTGACCGATGAAGTGGACGGAGTCCTAAGCGATATGGGCGAGCCTCCGCTGCACAGGGAGGGTTATCGCGGCGGAAACTGGATCCTTCTGGATTTCGGCTGCGTTATAGTCCATATTTTCCAGAAGGACATGCGGGATTTCTACAATCTTGAACACCTGTGGAACGATGCGCAAGAGGTGCCCCTCTCATCCCTGTGAGGCCCTATGGTCCGGGCTTGAGAACCCGGGTCAAAGGGGCCGTCGGACAAAATAAACTTTTGCAAGGGAGAAAGGACTTAACATGGGTGACGATTTCGCACGCATAGAAAAGAAAGGGAAGAATTACTGGCTGGAGAACAAGACCTACGCCGCCGTCACGGGAGACAGGACGAGGAAGAAATTCTTCCCCCTCGTTGAGTTCCCTTATCCGAGCGGAGACGGCCTGCACGTCGGACACCCGCGTCCGTATACGGCCATGGATATCGTCGCGCGCAAGCGCCGTATGGACGGCGAGAACGTTCTTTTCCCGATAGGCTTCGACGCCTTTGGCCTGCCTACCGAGAACTACGCGATAAAGAACCACATGCACCCGCGTGAGGTTACAAAGCGGAACATAGAACGCTTCTCCAAGCAGCTTCAGATGCTCGGCTACAGCTTCGACTGGGACCGCGTTGTGGACACCACGGACCCTGACTACTATAAATGGACGCAGTGGATTTTCCTGCAGATGTACAAGCAGGGCCTGGCGTACAAGGCCAGCATGCCCGTCAACTGGTGCACCAGCTGCAAGTGCGTCCTCGCCAACGAGGAGGTCGTGGAGGGCGTCTGCGAGCGCTGCGGCGCGCCCGTCGTGCGCAAGGAGAAGAGCCAGTGGATGCTGCGCATCACCGCCTACGCCCAGAGACTCATAGACGACCTGGACGACGTGGACTATATCGAGCGCGTCAAGATTCAGCAGCGCAACTGGATAGGCCGCTCCACCGGCGCCGAGGTCGATTTCAAGGCCACCACCGGCGACGTGATAAAGGTCTTCACCACCCGCTGCGACACGCTGTTCGGCGCTACCTACATGGTTCTCTCGCCCGAGCACGAGCTGATAAAGCAGTGGCTTGAGAGCGGCGCTATAACCAATCCGGATGAAGTGAAGAAGTATCAGGCCGAGGCTGCGGCGAAGTCCGACCTGGAGCGTACCGAGCTTAACAAGGACAAGACCGGCGTGCGCACCATGGGAGTGGACGCCGTCAATCCCGTCAACGGAGAGATTATCCCGATATTCATCTCCGACTACGTCCTCGCGAGCTACGGCACCGGCGCCATAATGGCCGTCCCGGGCCATGACCAGCGCGACTGGGAATTCGCGAAGGAATTCAATCTGCCCATCATAGAGGTCGTCAAGGGCGGCGACATCACCAAGGAGGCTTGGATAAGCAAGGACGAGGACGCCATCATGGTGAACTCCGGCTTCCTGAACGGCATGAGTGTCAAGTCCGCCATCCCGACCATGATAAAGTGGCTGGAGGAAAAGGGTCTGGGCCGCGCCAAGGTCAATTACAAGCTGCGCGACTGGGTCTTTTCCCGCCAGCGCTACTGGGGCGAGCCCATCCCGATTATAAACTGCCCGAAGTGCGGCTGGGTGCCCATGGACGAGAAGGACCTGCCACTGCTGCTGCCCGACGTTGAGAGCTACGAGCCCACCGATAACGGCGAGAGCCCGCTCGCGCACATGCGCGACTGGGTGCAGTGCACCTGCCCCAAATGCGGTGGCCCCGCCGAGCACGAGACGGACACCATGCCCAACTGGGCCGGCTCCTGCTGGTACTTCCTGCGCTACATGGACCCGCACAACGACAAGGCGCTGGCTGGAGACGACGCTCTGGACTACTGGAGCCCGGTTGACTGGTACAACGGCGGCATGGAGCACACAACGCTGCACCTGCTGTACAGCCGCTTCTGGCACAAGTTCCTCTACGATATCGGCGTAGTGCCGACCAAGGAGCCCTATGCCAAGCGCACGAGCCACGGCATGATTCTCGGCCTCAACCCGCACAACTGGTCAAATCTCTCCGATGAGGACAGGAACAGGCTCATTGCCGAGCACGGCAGCGAGGAAGAGGCCAGGAAATATCTCGTCCACAAGTACGGCGAGATGGCGGAACACCCGATTGTAAAGATGAGCAAGAGTCTCGGCAACGTCGTCAACCCTGACACGGTTGTAAAGGAGTACGGCGCCGACACGCTCAGGCTTTATATCATGTTTATCGGCGACTTTGAGAAGGCCGCGCCCTGGAACCCCAGCGCCGTCAAGGGCTGCAAACGCTTCCTTGACCGCATCTGGGCTCTCGCCGAGAATCGCATAGACGGAGACGAAAGCTTCTCCGCTGCCAATGAGAAGGAGATGCACCGCTGCATCAAGAAGGTCAGCGAGGACATCGAGAGCATGAAGTTCAACACCGCGATAGCCGCGATGATGACTTTGCTCAACCAGTTCAGCGAACACGCGCCGAGCCGCGGCGATATAAAGGCGTTCCTTGCCCTGCTCAGTCCCTTCGCGCCGCATATGGCTGAGGAGCTGTGGGAAATCCAGGGCTTCGAAGGGCTCTGCTCGCTCAGCCCCTGGCCTAAGTACGACGAGGCCAAGACGCTCGACGACGTCAAGGAGATCGCCGTCCAGGTCAACGGCAAGCTGCGCGGCACCGTCACTGTTCCCGTGGACTGTGAGCAGGACGCCGCGTTGGAGGCGGCCCTGGCCGAGCCGAAGGTCAAAAAGTTTACGGATGGCTGCAATATCGTCAAGATAATTTATGTCAGGAACAAGCTCATAAACCTCATTGCCAAATCTGCAAAATGAGTTTTACTTGACAAGTGAAGCTTAAACACTTATAATGCATATGTTAAAGGGTTAGAAGCCCCGACAGCGTCTTCGGACGTTTTGGAGGGAGGGAATACAATGTCTGAAATCTATGTCAAAGAAAACGAGTCTCTGGACAACGCTCTCAAGCGCTTCAAGCGCAGCTGCGCCAAGGCCGGCGTGCTGGCTGACCTCCGCAAGAAGGAGTACTACCAGAGCCCCAGCGTAAAGCGCCGTAAAAAGAGCGAAGCCGCTCGCAAGAATAAAAAGCGCTACTACTAATCGCGTAAAAGGAAAACCCGTCCGCATGGACGGGTTTTCCTTTTACTTTTTCCGTGGTTTTCAGATTGATTTGACCAGATAAGATTTGTTCAATATTTCAGATAGATAATATTGTGATTTTGAGAGCAAACTACTTAAAAGATTGAAAGTACATAACGAAAACGTCAAATTATAAAAAGTATAGTTTGACTTTTAACTATATATTTGGTATTCTGACAATAGATATACGCCTGCGCTTCGCAGGTTTGGGTAAATTTTTATCTGGGGGGTTAAACTTGAGAGACTTAAAGCACTTAATCTACTTTGAAGACCTGCTGCAGGAGGCGAACAACGCGCTCGTGAAGCAGGCCAAGGACGAGGGCAAGCGGGCCCTGGGCTACACCTGCTACTTCATCCCCGAGGTGCTGCTCGACCTCGAGGGTTGCTTCGGCGTCAGGCTCCGCGCGCCGCGCTGCACCTCTCCGGACATAGCCACCTATTACATGTCCGGCCGAACCTGCCACTACGGGCGCAGCCTGCTTGAGAGGGCGCTTGAGGGAGGCTACAACTTCCTTGACGCCCAGATGGCCACCGAAACCTGCACTGTCACCTGCCGCTTCCAGGAGCATCTGCAGATGATGGACGTAATCAAGAATCCGGACTTCTTCTGCGAGTTCACCGACGTGCCCTTTAAGAAGACGGAAAACAGCATTGAGCACTACGAAAAGCAGCTGCGGGCGCATGTGCTGAACCCCATAAGCGAGCACTTCGGCATAGACACCTCCGACGAGGCGCTGCTGCGCGCCATAGAGCGGCATAACGAGCTCTGCGCGCTGATAACGGAGATAGGCGACCACAGGAAAGAGGACAATCCTAATATCACCGGTTATGAGTTCCACGTAATACAGCTCGTCAGCCTTGTGTGTCCGAAGGAGCTTATCCTGCCATACATACGCGAGACCGCCGAGGAGCTTCGCACGAGGGAGCCGGACCCGAAGCCCTGGTTCCGCTGCCGTGTATTGCTCTCAGGCAGCGAGAACGACGATCCGGGCTTTACCCAGCTCATTGAGGGCTGCGGCGCGATGGTGGTCGCCGACCGCTACTGCTACGGCTCCATACCAGGGCGCGAGCAGATAGTGATAGGCGAGGGGGAGAGTCCGCTCAGGGCCATAGCCCGCCACTACATCGCCACCAGCGAGTGCCCGCGATATATGGAGCAGCATGTTATGCGCGAGCGCAAAAAGCACCTCGCCGAATGGGCGAAGGAATACAAAGCCGACGGCATCATTGTCGAGAGCAACAAGTTCTGCGAGTACTGGAGCTACGAGCGTACGATAGACACGATAGTGCTCAAGCGCGACTTCGGCATACCCGTTTGCTCAATCGAGAAGGAGTACATAAACTCCGCCTCCGGCCAGCTCAGGACGCGCTTCCAGGCCTTCGTTGAGAGCATAGAGATTAAGCAGATACAGGAGGGGAAGTGATGGGCATGAAGAACTTCAAGAAGAAGCTGCACGACTTCGTGTACGGCAAGCCCCACCGTGAGCGTAAGCTCGGCGAGCTCTACGAGCCCAAGACCGGCCTATATAAGCACCGCGAGTGGCGCGGCATCAAGGACACGATGTA
>CALXGL010000084.1 GCA_944387825.1 uncultured Oscillospiraceae bacterium
GCGTCGGCCATCTTGACGATGTAGTCCGGGTCACTCTGCGGCTCAAAGGACTGATAGCCCCACATGTCCGGTGAGTCTGTGCTCACGGCGATGCATTTCAATATGCCGTTCTCAAGCTCGAGGACGAGATTGCGATTCAGCTGGTAAAATATTTCGCCGTCTTCCACAGCGTACTCGACCGGTTGGGTTATGGCAAAAGCAATTTCAAACGCGCTTATGTCTCTCGGATAGCAGTCCAGCGACATGTGCGCGATTATCCGCTCCGGCTCCGTCAGGCTGGCAGCAACCAGCTCGCAGCCCCGGATTTGAACCGACGAGCACCCCGCCGGGTCGCTCAGGGGCAGGCGCACGAGGTTTTCGGCGTAGGCGTGAACCCAGTCGCTCAGCAGTTCGTCATAGCTTCCGGAAGCCGTCTGTACGCTGAAGCCCTCCATATCCGAGCTCTGCGGGGCCGCAGTCGGCTGAGGCGTCTCGTCCACCTGCGGGTATTGATTGCCGCTCGTGAAGGTGACCGTGAAGCAGACGTAGCTGCCGCCCTCGTTTAGCTCTTCAACATTGTAGTAGGCGCTGGGGCTGGGCCCGGTACTTCCGGAGGAATAGAGCAGCAGCGCCGGTATCTCAAAGTTCAGATTTGCTTCCTTGGCCCCCATCAGGTAGGCCGCGGCCAGATCAGGCAAATCATACGCAGCCGTCTTGCGCTCTCCGCCGTTGAGGGAAAATTCAACCAACTGCGCCACGGTGTCGGCGGCGAAATCCAGCGTGCCGGACTTTTCATCCAGCGGGTAAACCGTCCTGTCAAACAGCGTCCAGCCGCCGCCGTCAAACTTGTAGGCGGATACGGCCATGCTCTCCGCGCTCTCGGGGGCGGAGTAATCGAAGGTCATTTTGCCGTACTCCGTATAGGTGCGCGGGTCAAGGCAGGCGGTCTCGGGCGTATTGGCTGAGAACAGCACGGTCACGCAGTAGTAATACGAGCTCTTATCCGGAATCAGCTCCGGATTTTCAAAGTAGCTTTCGCTGACCGAGGAGGGCTCGTCCTCATACACGTCGTCGAACATTAGCAGCACCGTCTCGTCCTCGAGCGCAAGCTCGCTCGCGTTGATATTGCGGGCGACACTCCAGCTGTCGGCCTCGACGCCGCAGGTGAAGTCAAAGGTGCCGCTGACGCCGCGCGTGCCCTCGGGCTCGGCGAATTCAAGGCTGTATGCGACGGTCTTGACGCTCATGTCCTTGTACAGATAGAGCCTTCCCTCACGCTGAATGCAATACCAGCCGCCGCTGTCCGCAAGCGTCCACTCGCCGCCGGAATAGGCCCAGCCGCGGACACTGACGTACTCCGTGCCCTCGGGCGCGGTGAAGTAATAGCAGTCTTCAGCCTCGTTAAACTCCAGGCTGCCGGGCTTAGCGTTAGGGGCCGGGCTGCTTTCACCGCCGGCGAAGGAGCAGGCCGTGGCGGTTACAGTCAGCAGCGCGGCGAGGACAAGGGCGATGATGCTGTGGCTCTTTCGCGTGAGCATTTTTATCCTCTCCTTCAGCTCGCTAGGCCCGGCGCACATGGTCGTGGCGACGGCAGAGCCGCGCGCCCTCTCGCAGGTGAGCTTGATGAGTGAGTGGCCATAGTCAGCCCTCTCGCTCTCGCCCAGTCGGGCTATCGCGGCCTCATCACAGGCCAACTCGCAGTCGCGCCGGATGAGCTTTGCAGCCAGCCATACAAGCGGATTGTACCAGTGCAGCGCGAGGCACACGGCGCGCAGGATGCACCAGACGTGGTCCAGCTGCTTAAAGTGCGAATACTCGTGCGCTATGGCGTGGCGCAGCAGAACGGAGTCCGCCGCAGTCGCCGCCGGGATGTATACGGCCGGGCGGACAATGCCGAAGAGGCAGGGCGTGTCCACCGCGCCGCAGACGTAGACGGCGAGCGGCGAGTCAATGTCAAGAAGCTCCCTTGAGCGCCGCACGGCAAGTGAAAAACGAATCCACGAGGCCAGGAACACCAGCGCGACCGCCGACGCGCCCATGAGCCAGAGAGGTTCGACAAGCTTTTTTACGCCCAGAAGCAGCGCCATAAAATCAAATTCGCTCTCGCTGGCGTCGTCCGCGAGCACTGCAGGCGCCTTTTCAGAGCCTGCGTACTGAATCTCAACCTCGCCGGAGGGCTTGCGCTCGATGCTTTCAGCGCCCTCCATCTTTTCATACATCTGAACCACCGGCACGCGCTCAACAAGCCCAGCCACGCTTGGCGCCGGCGTGTTGACGCTGCCGGGTATGATGAGACGCAGCGCCGCGAACAGCCAGAGGGCGTAGATGGCGCGCGCCGAGGCTTTTCCTCGGAAGACGCGCCGCAGCAGCATTACAGCCAGCAGGAGCAGGCTGCTTGTGACAAACCAGCTAAGCATTGCCTTTCCCCTCCATATCCCGCAGCATGGCGTAGAGCTCGTCTATCTCCGACTGCGGCAGAGTCTGCTTCTTCGTAAACGTGCTCACCAGCTGGCTGAGGCTGCCGCGATAGACGCGGTCAATAAGGTCGGCAGTCTCGCTCATGGCGGCGTCTTCCCTCTCGACGGCGGGGTAGTACACACGCGAACGCGAGAGCTCGACCGTTCGCACCGCGCCCTTCTCCTCCAGGCGCCGCAGGAGAGTCAGCGTAGTGCTGCGGCTCCATCCTCTGGATTTGGCCAGGGCCTCGACAAAATCGCGCCCGCTGATGCCGGGCTTCTCCCAGCAGAGTTCCATTACATCCCACTCGGCGTCGGTTATGGTCATGGCTGTCACCTCCATAGCTGTTTACTGTTGTAAACATATCATATCACCGATGTCTACGCCTGTCAACAGCAAATAATGCCGGCGATGTCCGGCAAAAAACAAAACCGGAGCCCAGCGCAGCGGGTCCGGTTTTGAAAGTAAGAACAAACGAAAAGAACACTCCGCCCAATAAAAACACAAAATCGCAACCCAATATCATGGTTGCGATTTTGAAAGGAGGCGCAAAGCAGCGCAGCGAACTTTGCCTCAAAAAAAACAAAACCGGAGCCCAGCACAGCGGGTCCGGTTTTGAAAGGAAGAACAAACGGAGCAGAACGGATGCCGATGGGCCCAGCCTTTCGGCTGGGCCCGTCGGCGCAGTGCAGCGCAGTTTGTTCTGACGTGGAGCTGGCAATGTGACTCGAACACACGACCTGCTGATTACGAATCAGCTGCTCTACCGACTGAGCTATG
>CALXGL010000085.1 GCA_944387825.1 uncultured Oscillospiraceae bacterium
AACAGCTAACCACACAGTATATCGGCGCATTGTACACGACGCGCTGATGAACGTGGAAGAGGAGATCATGCAGCGGCAGGAAAACGGCGAGCTTCGTATGTTCTGAATATGGAGCCTGAGCACTGGCTCGGGCTCTGTCTTGAGGACATACACTATTTAAATACACGCGCGCACGCGCGCGTGTATTTCGCGCTTGTAACGAATCTTAACTTAACGACCGCACGGGGGAGAGGGAGGCAGGCGTAAATATCAGGGGCGGACGTTCGTCCGGGAGACGGCGTATGTCTGCGGCGATTACATGGACGCAGACATCTATCCGGTATTCCAGCAGCCGGGGGTCCGCCGCGCGAAGTCAAAGCCGACCTCAGCCGTGCAGTCGTTACTCAACCAGAGAAACGCGGAGAGGAAATTTATCCGTCTCGCAAACCTCAATTTCGGCGAGGGAGACTATGCTCTGCATCTCACATACGCCGATCAGCCGGAGAGCACGGACGACTGCGTCCGGCTCGTCCGGAATTACATACGCCGCATAAACCGCAGGAGGCAAAAGGCCGGGCTGCAGCCGGCGAGATAACTGCTTACGAAGGAGCGGGGGATAAAGAACGGGCGCGTCCATCATCACCTCATAATCTCGGGAGGCCTCAGCCGTGACGAGATGGTGGAGGTCTGGGGACGCGGCCGGGCTAACTGCCTGCGCCTCCAATTCGACGCAGAGGAGGGAATAGCCGGGCTGGGGGCGTACATCACCAAAGAGCGGCTTTTGTATAAACGCTGGAGCGGCAGCCGGAACCTCGCTCAGCCGGAGCCGGTGCAGCGCGACGGGGGCATGAGCCTCGACGACCTGGACGAACTGGGCGAGAATGCGGAGGCCGGGCTGGGGTACAACGAGCTGGAGCGGCTCTATCCGGGCTGGCGCTGCGTCGAGTGCTATGGATTCCGCAACAGCGTGAACAGGGGCTGGTATGTCCGGGCGCGGCTCGTGCGCATACGGCCGGGAGAAACGAGGCGGCGGCGTGAATAGGTTTAGGTTTCTGCCGAGCGTCCACAAGAGCTATGAGCAGCAGGGGGAGATATTCTTCGCCTGCCGGAACTATTTGCGCCAGCCGGCAGAGCTGCGCGAGAAGATAGACAGGCTGTGCCGGGAGGCCGGGGGCGAGTACGCCGAGGCGCTCCGGGCCTACCTCACCACGCGCGCGAGCTGGGAGCGGGTGACGATGGAGTATCATCTCTCAGACGCAACGCTGCACAGAATACGCAGGCAATTCTACGAACTCTGGTAGAATTGCAGCTTTGTCATGTCAAAGCGGGCTTCCTTTTGTGGAGGCCCGCTTTTTTGTTTTGCTCGAAAGTTGACAGTAACAAGGGGGGTACATGCCTTACGCTGATATTGTGAAGATTTGATTTTCTGCGGAATGGAGCTGATGCCCGTCAGTGGCGGCGGGCGGAGCGGAATGGAGGTGTAGAGGACGTGGCTAAGGGTAAATATGCGCAGTGGTTGACGGAGGAGGGGCTGGAGCGGCTCGCGGAGATGGCCGCGAGGCTCACGGACGCGGAGATGGCGCGCTCTATGGGCGTTGCGTCCTCCACCTACTACGACTGGCTCGGGAAGTTTCCACAGATGTCGGAGTGCATCTCGAGCGCACGCGCGGGCGCGCAGGCGCGCGCGAACAATGAACGCGTCGAGACCTCGCTGTTCGAGCTCGCCTGCGGCTTTGTCCGGACGGTTAAGAAGCCGATAAAGGTCAAGGCCACCTCCTACGATAAGCGCGGCCGGCGCGTGGATCGCGAGCGCATTGTGTACGCGGACGAGGAGGTTATCGTCCCGCCGAATGTAAAGGCGCAGATATTCTGGCTCACCAACCGGGCGCCGGAACGCTGGCGCAACAGGATAGAGGCCGCGGTGACGGACGATAAGGCCGTCAATTACGCCTTCCGCGAGGCGACAGCGGAGGAGGCGGCGGAGTATGCCGACTAAGATACTCGAGCTCAACGAGCGGCAGAAGCTCTTTTTCAAAGCCCGAAAGCGGTTTATCGCCTACGGCGGGGCGCGCGGCGGAGGCAAGACCTGGGCGGTGCGCATAAAAGCCATGCTGCTCGCGTGCCGGTACGCCGGAATCAAGATACTCATTATCCGCCGCAGCTTCACCGAGCTGCGGGATAACCACATACTGCCGCTGCAGATGGAACTGCGGGACATAGCCCGGTGGAAGGAACAGGAGAAGCGATTTATCTTCCCCAACGGCTCGTTCATCCGCTTCGGATACTGCTCGGCGGAGCGGGACGTGCTCCAGTACCAGGGGCAGGAGTACGACATCATCTTCATCGACGAGGCCACGCAGTTGACCGAATTTCAATTCCAGACCTTCAAGGGCTGCCTGCGCGGCGCGAACGACTACCCCAAGCGCATGTACCTCACCTGCAACCCGGGAGGCGTCGGCCATGCCTGGGTGAAGCGGCTATTTATCGACCGCCAGTACGTCGGGGAGGAGCGGCCTGAGGACTACGAGTTCATACAGGCCAAAGTCACGGACAATCCCGTGCTGATGAAGAAAGACCCCGAGTATGTGAACATGCTGCGCTCGCTGCCGTATGAGCTGCGCGAGGCGTGGCTCAACGGCTCCTGGGACATATTCGCCGGGCAGTATTTCAGCGAGTGGAACCGCGACATACACGTCGTGCCGGCGTTCGAGCCGCCGCAGTGGTGGCGGCGCTACATCACGATGGACTACGGCCTCGACATGCTGGCGGCCTATCTCATTGCCGTGGACGACCACGACATGGCCTACGTCGTGCGCGAGGTCTATCAGGGCCGTGACCTGGGCGAGGGCGCGAAGGGGCTTATAGTCAGCGAGGCCGCCGAGGCCGTGAAGGCGCTCGCGGGCGGGGACAGGATAACCGCCTGCCTCGCGCCGCCCGACCTCTGGAACGCGAGACAGGAGACCGGCCGGAGCGTGGCGGACATATTCGCCGCGAGCGGGATCGCGCTCACCATGACGAGCAACGACAGGCTCGACGGCTGGATGGCCATGCACGAGCGGCTGCACGTGTTCGAGGACGAGCAGGGCGTGAAGGCCGCCAAGCTGCGTATCTTCCCGCTGTGCGTGAACCTCATACGCACGCTGCCGCAGCTCCGCTATGACGACAAGCACATCAACGATGTGGCCACGGAGCCGCACGAGCTCACCCACGCCGCCGACGCGATACGCGGCTTCTGCGTGTACTGGACGCGCCGATCGGCGCCGCCGGAGCGGCCGGCGAGGATGGAGTGGACGCCGGATATGTACGAGGACTACCGCAACGGGACGCCTGCCGAGCGGAAAATGATGCTCGAGCTATGGGGTCCGAGGCCGAAATAACGGGAGGTAACTATGGCCAACAGAAACAGGCTGCAGCTCTGGCAGGAGCGGCTGCAGGTAAACGATAACCAGTACTCCGTTGAACGCTCGGCGATGACCAGGCGCGAGGAGCTTTACCAGGGCAGCCGGCATATCTCGCCCATAGTCACCTCCGCCCGGCGCGAGAACAGCGAGACGCCGCACGTGCGCAACATCTGCGCCGAGATGATAGAGGCGCAGGTGGACAGCTCCATTCCCGCGCCGAAGGTCACGGCCATACGGCCGGAGGACGAGCATCTCGCCAAGATAATCGAAGACATGCTCAGAAATGAGCAAGACCGCCTGCCGTTTGAGGAGATAAACGACCTCATGGAGCGCACCGTACCCATACAGGGCGGCGGAGCCTATCTCGTGGAGTGGGACAACACCGAGCGGACGCACACCACGGTCGGCGAACTCGCGGTCAGCCCGATACACCCGAAGCAGATTGTACCGCAGGCGGGGGTCTACACGGGCATAGAGGACATGGATTACATCATCCTCAAAATGCCGCAGACGCGCGAGTACATCCGCCGGCGCTACGGCGTGGACGTCTCCGACGAGGGCGAGGCCGAGCCGGAGATAAAATCCTCCTCCGGCTCCGCAGACACCGCCGAGGACATGGTGACGCAGTACATCGCTTACTACCGCAACGACGCCGGCGGCATCGGCCTATACTCATGGGTGGGCAACACGGAGTTAGAGGATCTCGAGGACTACCAGGCGCGGCGGCTCAGGCGCTGCGCCGTCTGCGGGGCGCTCGAGCCGATGGACGACGCGCTCGGCGGCGAGCACTCGCTCGAGGAGGATGGAGCGGCTGAGCTGCTCATAGACGAAACCGCGGACGAGGCGGCGCTGGATATGCTGCCGCCGGACGGCCCCGAGGGCGTGGGGACGGCCATGCGCTGGATAGAGGGCGAGCTCTACCCCGATGTGCCGGAGGCGGAGGACGCGCCGCCGGCCAAGGTCTGCCCCTACTGCGGCTCCGCCGAGTGGGTGGAGAGCGCGGAAGAATTCGAGGAGGTCTGGACGCCCATACTGGGCAGCCGGGGCGAGGTCATAGTCCCCGGCGCACAGCCGGTGCTCACGGAGACCGGCGAGGTCGACGAACTCGGCCTGCCCATACTGTGCGCCGACCTCGCGCCGACGCGGATCCCCTACTACAAGCCGGACATATACCCGGTTATCCTCCAGAAGAACGTCAGCGTCTACGGCCAGTTCCTCGGGGACAGCGACATAGACAAAATTACCGACCAGCAGAACACCACTAACCGGCTCGAGAAGAAGATTATCGACAAGCTGCTCGCAAGGGGCTCGTTCGTGACGCTTCCGGCGGACGCGACCATCCGGACGGACGAGAACGACATGAAAGTCTACTATCCGGAGACCCCGGCGGACGCCAATCTCATAGGCGTTTACACGCTCGAGGGCG
>CALXGL010000086.1 GCA_944387825.1 uncultured Oscillospiraceae bacterium
AGGTCGAGGAAGCCGACGAGAGCGCCGAATAATCCACCCGCTTTATATAACTACGAAAGGGAAGATATACCATGGCTTTTACAGCAGCAGATGTTAAGAACCTCCGCGAGGCCACCGTCGTCGGCATGATGGACTGCAAGAAGGCCCTCGCCGCCTCCGACGGTGACATGGACAAGGCCATCGAGTGGCTGCGCGAGAAGGGTCTCGCCGCCGCGCAGAAGAAGGCCGGCCGCATTGCCGCCGAGGGCATGGCCTACGCCTGGGTCTGCCCCGACTGCGGCGTGGGTTCCATAGTCGAGGTCAACGCCGAGAGCGACTTCGTCGCCAAGAACGACCTCTTCGTCGATTACGTCCAGAACGTCGCCAAGGTCGTCGCCAAGGACAACCCCGCCGACCTCGACGCGCTCTTCGCCTGCAAGTACCCCGGCAGCGATAAGACCGTCCTCGAGGAGCAGAACGAGAAGGTCCTGGTCATCGGCGAGAACATCAAGGTCCGCCGCTTCGGCCGCTACGACACCGGCGTCAACGTCCCCTACGTCCACATGGGCGGCCGCATCGCCGTGCTCATGAACCTCACCGTCGGCGCCGGCCACGAGTCTGACGAAGCCGTCGTCGAGCTGGGCAAGGACCTCGCCATGCAGGTCGCCGCCCTCAACCCGCAGTTCCTGGACAAGACCCAGGTTAGCGAGGAGTTCATTGAGAACGAGAAGCGCGTCCGCCTGATCCAGGCCAAGGAGGATCCGAAGAACGCGAAGAAGCCCGACGCCATCATCGAGAAGATCGTCATGGGCGGCCTCAACAAGTACTTCTCCGAGATCTGCCTGCTGCAGCAGCCCTTCGTCAAGGACGACAAGGTCAGCGTCGAGCAGCACGTCGCCGCCGTCGCCAAGGAGCTGGGTACCGCCATCACCGTGAACGGCTACATCCGCTTCGAGAAGGGCGAGGGCATCGAGAAGCGCCAGGACGACCTCGCCGAGGAAGTCGCGAAGCTCATAAAGTAATACAGGCAATACAGTCAAGGGGCCGGGGACCGGCCCCTTTTCATTTTGAAGGAGGTATAGTTATGTCAACCTACGGCCCCGACCCCAACGCGCTCTTCCCCAATCCGGCGGCGCCCAGCGTGTGCTTCATCAGGAACGCCGTCACAAGGCCGAACATCTCCGTCGGCGAGTACACGTACTACGACGACCCCGTCCACCCGGAGCGCTTTGAAGATCGCGTCACGCACCACTACGAATTCCTGGGCGACAGGCTGATAATCGGCCGCTTCTGCGCCATAGCGCGCGGCGTGGAGTTCGTGATGAACGGCGCCAACCACCGTATGCGCTCGGCCACCACCTACCCCTTCAACATCATGGGCGGCGGCTGGGAGAAATGCACGCCCTCGCTCGCTGAGCTGCCGCTCAAGGGCGACACTGTCGTGGGGAACGACGTCTGGATAGGCCAGGACGTCACCGTCATGCCCGGCGTGCATATAGGCGACGGCGCGATTATCGCCGCGCGCAGCGTCGTGGCGCGCGACGTGCCGCCCTACGCCATATACGGCGGCAACGGCGCGAGGCTCATCCGTATGCGCTTTGACGCCGAAACCGTGGATATGCTGCTGCGCCTCAGATGGTGGGACTGGCCGGCGGAGAAGATTTTCGCCAACCTGGAGCTGCTCTGCTCCCCCGACGTGGGCAAGCTGCGGCAGCTGCTGTAAAGGCGGCGGGACGCGCGCCGCCACAGCGCGCGGCGGCCATATTCCATCCGCCCCGCCGGAACAAACCGCGCCGCGCGGCGTCATAGGCTCAGAGGCGGTTTACAAAATCCACCTTGCCCTGTATAATGAGTTTAAGGTCCGCACCCGCCCCGATATGCCCTTAAGGAGGAGTCCCCGTGGAGAAGAAGGCAAAGAAAAGGCGCTGGCCCGCGGCGCTCATCGCCGTCCTCATATTGCTGCTGCTCTACTACACGCTCGGCGCGCTGCTGCTGTGGGCCGACCCCTCCGGCGCGCGCGTCCCCGGCCGCGTCTTCGACATAGACGCCGCGCAGCTTGAGTCGGCGGGCATCGAAAACCCCTATGTGCAGATAAACTTTGAGTCGGAGGAGGAGCTTTCGGCCTTCGCCGATACCCTGAACGGCCTGCGCTGGTACGCATGGCTCCCCCAGCTCGTCTCCCGCGGCGGCTGGGAGCAGCGTCTCACGTTCAGCGCCCCCGGCGGGAACGAGAGCTATATCTTCACCGACAACTGCGTGCGTGTGGGCGACAAATTCTACTTCCTGAGCGGCGGCGGCCTGGCCGCCTACAGGCAGGCCATATACGAGCTGTACCGGGACTGGCTCCGTGACAACGCATAAGTCCCCATCCGGCAAAAAATCCCCCGGTCCGCAGACCAGGGGATTTTTAAAGGCTGTGCTTACATTATCTTGCGGAACAGCGCGGTGAGGTCCTCGACGCTGGCGTCCTTGGGGTTGCCGGGGCGGCAGGCGTCGTCGTAGGCGCTCTGGGCGAGGAAGGGCAGGTCCTCCTCCTTGAGGGCCTCGAGCTTCGCGGGGATGCCGACGTCCTCGCCGAGCTTGCGGACGGCCTCGATAGCGGCGGCGCGGTACTCGCTCTGGGTCATGCTGTCCACGCCCCGGACGCCCATGGCGCGGGCGATCTCGCGGTAGCGCTCGCCTGTGCAGTCGGCGTTGTACTCCATGACGATGGGCAGCATCATCGCGCAGGCGACGCCGTGCGGCGTGTCGTAGACGGCGCCGAGGGTGTGGGCCATGCTGTGCGCGATGCCGAGGCCGACGTTGGAAAAGCCCATGCCGGCGATGTACTGGCCGAGGGCCATGCCCTCGCGGCCGGCGGCCTCGCCCGCGACGGCGGCGCGCAGGTTCTTGGAGATAAGCTCTATCGCCTTGAGATGGAACATATCGGTCATCTCCCAGGCGGCCTTGGTGGTGTAGCCCTCGATGGCGTGGGTCAGGGCGTCCATGCCGGTGCTGGCGGTGAGGCCCTTCGGCATGGAGTTCATCATCTCAGGGTCCACAACGGCGCAGACGGGCATGTCGTGCGCGTCGACGCAGACAAACTTGCGGCGGCGCTCCACGTCGGTAATAACGTAGTTGATCGTGACCTCGGCGGCGGTGCCGGCGGTGGTGGGGACGGCGATTATCGGCGCGCAGGGGTTCTTGGTGGGGGCGACGCCCTCGAGGGAGCGCACGTCGGCGAACTCGGGGTTGGCGATGATGATGCCGATGGCCTTGGCGGTGTCCATGGGGCTGCCGCCGCCGATGGCGATGATGTAGTCCGCGCCCGCGGCCTTGAAGGCCTCGACGCCGGCCTGGACGTTCTCTATGGTCGGGTTGGCCTTGATGTCGGAGAAAATCTCATAGGCCAGGCCCTCGGCGTCGAGCTTGTCCGTGACGTTGGCGACCACGCCGTGCTTCAGGATGCTCGGGCCGCAGACGACAAGCGCCTTCTTGAAACCGCGGGACTTGACTTCGCCCGGGATCTCGGCGACGGCGCCGGCGCCGTGGTATGAGGTCTGGTTGAGCATTATGCGGTTGGACATTGTGAATTCCTCCTGCGTGTTAATTTATTGACTATTCGTATTATACCACCTTCCGTCGCGAAGTAAAGCAGAATTTTGCGAAAAAAAGCCTTTACGAGCAGTGCAAAATGGCGTATAATTCGCCGTCGGAGGTCGAATGACATATGCTGCACCACACCAACGATCTGGGGCGCGACCGGCTCTTCCCGCTGGTCTGCCGCCTGGCCATACCCACCATGCTCGCGCAGCTTGTCAGCGTGCTGTACAGCATCGTGGACAGGATATATATCGGCAACATCGCCGTCATAGGCGACATAGCCCTGGCCGGGGTCGGCGTCTGCGGCCCCATCGTCACGCTGCTCGGCTCCTTCGCGTCCCTGGTCGGGCTGGGCAGCGCGCCGATAC
>CALXGL010000087.1 GCA_944387825.1 uncultured Oscillospiraceae bacterium
TGATGATAGCCAAGTACCTCGAGCGCATAGGCGACCACGCGACGAACATCGCCGAGTGGGTCGAATTCGCCGAAACCGGCACATATAAGGGCGGAGAAGTAATCTGAACGACGCCTTTTTCCGGGACCCTTTCTTTGGTCTTTGCCAAAGAAAGCGTCCCGGACCCCGAAAGAAAGCCGCCTGCTGTGTGTACGCGGGGCGCACAGCGCTTGCGGTGGGTTTAGCGGCTGCTTGGACGGAGGTTGGGTATCCCTGATGGGTATACGTTTGCGCCTCCAAAACCGCGCGTTCGCTTCGCGGGCGCTTAGTCGGAGGACGACGTGGGTTTTTGGCTCTGAATTAGCGTTGGCCGCGTATAACGTACCGCCCTGGCTCGCTGCTGCGCAGCATCGCACGAGGGTGGTGTCCCCGACGCCCCGCCGTTGGTGGACGGACGGCGCCGGTTCCGCGCTGACACCTTCCGCTCATGCCGTAGGAGCTTATCTTCAACGCCCGCCAGGTGCCGGTTGACGGATAACGCTGCCGCCCCGCACCCACGCCGCCGAGGCGGCCGGATGCGCATCCGTAGCGTGGTGCGTCATCCAGCCCAAGGGGCGTCGGGGACGCCGCCCCCTACGGGTGGCTGCGTGACGCACGCAGCGCGGAGCCGTGGGCGGGTGCGGAACGTGCGTTGAGCGGAGACGTAAGGGATTGCGTAGGCTCAAGTCACGCGCCCCCACCCACGTGCGATGCTGCGCAGCAGCGAGCCAGGGCGGCGCGTTACACGCGGCCAACGCTCATCCACCGCCAGAAACCTACGTCTCTGCTAAACTGAGCGCCCGCGAAGCGAACGCGCGGTTTTGGAGGCGCAGACGTATACTTCTACGGTATGCCAACCCCCGTCCACCGCCCACGCTAAACCAACGCAAGCGCTGTGCGCCCCCGGTCAACCACCCAGGCGCTTTTCCTTTCGGGGGCCCGGGGACGCTTTCTTTTGGCAAGCACAAAAGAAAGCGCCCCCGGAGAACGCAAAAAAGAGCATAATACCATTTGTGGAGTGATTCAAATGATTTACTGCGTAGAAGACGACGCGGCCATCCGCGACATAGAGGTTTACGCTCTGAGGTCCACCGGCTTTGAGGCCGAGGGGCTGGAAAACGGCGAACAGCTTTTCGCCGCGATAAAAAAGCGCGTGCCCGAGCTCATAATCCTGGACGTCATGCTGCCGGGCGAGGACGGTCTGGAGATACTCAGGCGCATACGCTTCTCCGCGCTCACCCGCGCCGTGCCCGTGATTATGGCGACTGCGCGCGGCGAGGAATACGACAAGATAACCGGACTCGACTCCGGCGCGGACGACTATCTGGTCAAGCCCTTCGGCATGATGGAAATGGTTTCGCGCGTGCGCGCCGTGCTGCGGCGCAGCTGCGCCGAGACGGCAAAGGATTCCGCCCAGCTCGTCCTCGGCGCGCTCTCCCTTGACCCCGCCAGCCACACCGTCGCGGTGAACGGAGAGAGCGTTACGCTGACGCTCAAGGAGTTCGAGCTGCTGCGCGCCATGATGGCCCGGCCCGGCGTTGTGTTCACCCGCGACCGGCTTCTGAGCGAGGTCTGGGGCACGGACTACGACGGCGAGACGCGCACGGTTGACGTCCACATCCGCACGCTCCGGCAGAAGCTCGGCGAGGCCGGCGCGCTCATAGGCACAGTGCGCGGCGTGGGCTACCGAATGGAGGCGCAGCCGTGACAAAACGTATTTTCCGCAGCGTATTTCTTGCCAGCCTCATAGTGTTCCTGGCCGGGCTGGCCCTGGTCGTGGGGGCGCTCTACAACTATTTCTCATCCCAGCAGTCCGAGCAGCTGCGCATAGAGGCGCAGCTCGCCGCGAGAGGTGTGGAGGAGAGCGGCATGGCCTTCTTCGGCGGCCTGGACGGAAGCTCCGTGCGCCTCACATGGATAGACTCCGACGGCAGGGTCATATACGACACGGACGCCGAGGCGGACAAGATGGAAAACCACGCCGAGCGCGAGGAGTTCATCGAGGCCGAGCGGTACGGCTTCGGAGACGGAGAGCGCACGAGCTCGACCCTCTCCGAAAAGACGGTGTATTACGCCGTGCGGCTCTCGGACGGCAGCGTGCTGCGCACGGCGGAGTCCTATTACACTCTGCCCATGCTCATCTTCAACATCATCCAGCCCCTGGCCCTTATACTTGTGCTGGCCCTGATTCTCTCCGGCTGGCTTGCGAGCCGGCTCTCGAAGCGCATCGTGGGCCCGCTCAACGCCATTGACCTCGACAAGCCCCTCGAAAACGAAGCGTACGACGAGCTCAGCCCTCTGCTCACGCGCGTGGAGCACCAGCAGAGGCAGATAAGCGAACAGCTGGACGAGCTCAGCCGCCGCCGCGAGGAATTCGCCGCGATAACCGACAGCATGAGCGAGGGCCTGATACTCATAGACAGCGCCGGCGTGATAATGAGCGTCAACCCGAGCGCGCGAGAGATTTTCGGCGTGGACAAGACCAGCGAGGGCCGCGACGTGCTGACCGTGGACCGCAGCCCCGAGGTGCGCGAGCTGCTCGACAAATGCGCCGCCGGCCGCAGGGCCGAGGGCTATATCAGCCGGGGCGAGCGCGAATACCTGCTCACGGCGAGCCCGGTTGTCACGCAGGGCGAACGGCGCGGCACGGTGCTGCTGGCCGTCGATGTAACGGAGAAGCTGCGCTCCGAGCGCCTGCGCCGCGAGTTCACCGCGAACGTCTCGCACGAGCTCAAGACCCCGCTGCACTCGATAATGGGCGCCGCCGAGCTGCTCCAGGACGGGCTCGTCAAGCCCGAGGACCGGGGCCGCTTCCTGAACCGCATACGCAGCGAGGCCGCGCGGCTCGTCCAGCTGGTGCAGGACGTGATTGACCTCTCGCGCCTCGATGAGGGCGAGGAGTTCCCGCGCGAGGACACGGATATGCTCGCGCTGGCGAAGGAGATATCCGCTTCCCTTGCCGCCGAGGCCGAGCGCCGCGGCGTGACCGTCTCGGTCACGGGGCAGAGCTGCAGCGTATACGGCGTGCGCCGCCTGCTCTGGGAGATAGTCTGGAACCTCGCGGAGAACGCGGTCAAATACTCGCGTCCCGAGGGCGGACGCGCGGACATAGACGTGCGCCGTCTCTCCGACGGCCGCGTCCGCGTCACGGTCAGCGACGACGGCCTGGGCATACCCAAGGATCAGCAGGAGCGCGTCTTCGAGCGCTTCTACCGCGTGGACAAGAGCCACAGCCGCGAGACCGGAGGCACGGGCCTCGGCCTCTCCATAGTCAAGCACGCCGCGCAGTACCACAACGCCGAGATATCCCTCGAGAGCGAACCCGGCAGGGGCACGGTCATCAGCGTCACGTTTTAAGTCAAAAGCGCCCGGCCCGGGAATCCCCGGCGCCGGGCGCGGCGCTTCCGGCGGCTTCGCGCCGCAGGGCAAAAAAATAAGCCGCGCATGCCGCGCGACCTCAAAAATGGCATAAAAAAAGAACATCTGACCCCCGCTTGACTCATCTCGCTTTTACGCCTTTCTTTTTGCTCATCTGAGCCTCTGAGTACTTTTCGTTCTTAATGGCACTCGCGTCATAACTTGCCAGCCATGCCTTCGGTTTGCCTCCGGCCTTACTTTGCTTTTAAG
>CALXGL010000088.1 GCA_944387825.1 uncultured Oscillospiraceae bacterium
AGACGGGCGGCGAGACCATGCCGCAGGTCGTCATAGTCGTGGACGAGCTCGCCGACCTCATGCTCGTGGCCAGCAAGGACGTGGAGGAGAGCATCTGCCGCGTCGCCCAGATGGGCCGCGCCGCCGGTATGCACCTCATAATCGCCACGCAGAGGCCAAGCGCCGACGTCATAACCGGTCTCATGAAGGCCAACATCCCCAGCCGCATAGCCTTCGCTGTCTCCAGCGCGATGGAGAGCCGCATAATCCTCGATGCCGCGGGCGCGGAGAAGCTCATAGGCATGGGCGACATGCTGTACTCTCCCCTCGGCTCAGGAAAGCCCATGCGCGTGCAGGGCGCCTTCGTCTCCGACGAGGAGCGCGAGGACGTGATAGACTACATCAAGAGCTCCAGCAAGGCCGAATACTCCGACGAGGTACTCTACGAGATAGAGAAGGCCGCGCAGGAGAAGGACAAGCCCAAGAAGGGTGAAAAGAGCGCCGACGAGGACGGCTTCGACGCCGGTCCCGGCGAGAATAACGCCTTTGCCGACTACGACGAGCTGTTGCCGCAGGCTGTGGACGTGATATTCGACACCAAGCAGGCCAGCGTTTCCATGCTCCAGCGCCGCCTCAAGCTCGGCTATTCCCGCGCCGCGCGCCTGGTTGACCAGATGGAGGAGCTGGGCATTGTCGGCCCCTTTGAGGGCAGCAAGCCCAGGCAGGTGCTCATAACCAAGCAGCAGTGGCAGGAGATGCAGCTCATAAACGGTTCCGCCCCCACGGAGCGCAGCCGCCTTGAGGCCGAGTTCGGTACGGACACGCCGGAGGACGGGGAATGACAAGAGACGAGCTGAACGCGCTGAGCGTCCTCGCCCTTGCCCATGTGGGCGACGCTGTCTACGAGCTGCTGGTGCGCACACATCTGGCCGAGGGCGGCAAGGGCAGGGTGGTTGACCTGCACCGGGCCGCTGTCAGCATCGTAAGGGCGCCCGCGCAGGCGAAGGCTGCAGCGGTGATACTCCCTCTGCTCACGGAGGACGAGCGCGCCGTCTATAAGCGCGGGCGCAACAGCCACGTGAACTCCGTGCCCCACGGCGCCAGCAAGGCCGAATACCACGCCGCCACAGCCCTGGAGGCGGTCTTCGGCTGGCTGCACCTGGCCGGCGAGCAAAAACGGGTAACGGAACTCTTTTCGGCCATTGAAGCCGAACTGAAATTTTAGCTTACGGCGCAGGGACCATTTTGACGCGGCCTCTGCGCCGTAGCTTAGCGCTTAAACAAACTGAGAAGGTGTTACTATGCCATTGGATGCTGCTCTTCTGACCGGCCTTGTACGGGAATTGTCACCGCTGCTCAGCGGAGCCAGAATTGACAAAATACAGCAGCCGACACGCGACACTCTGCTTTTGTCGGTATACACCCGCCAGGGTGCGCGCAGGCTGCTCATATCCGCGGCCGGGTCGGGCGCGCGAGTGCACTTTACGGAGGAAAAGTACGAAAACCCGGATAAGCCGCCCATGTTCTGCATGCTGCTCAGAAAGCACCTGACCGGCGCCAGGATTGACTCGCTGACTCAGCCTGAATGGGAACGCATCGCAGTCGCGAAGCTCACGGCCAGAGACGAGCTGGGCATGGAGCAGAATCGAACCCTGGTTCTGGAGCTTATGGGGCGCGCGGCGAATATAATCCTCTGCGATGGGGAAATGAGGATTATAGACTGCCTGCGGCGGGTGGACTTCGGCGAGGAGGCGTACAGACGGCTGCTGCCGGGCATGCTTTACAGGTTCCCGCAAAAGCCGGAAAAGCCATGCTTCTTCAGCGTTGGTTCTGAGCGCAGGCGCGCGCTTTGGGCCTCGGCGGAAAAAAGCACCGAGGCTTCCGGATGGATTCTGGACACGTTTTCCGCAGTTTCGCCGCTCATTGCCCGGGAAATCGCGGCGCGAGCGGGCAGCTTTGAGCGCCTGCCGGAGAGCATGGACGCCCTGGCCGAGAGCGTGAATGCGAAGGAGCTTGCGCCTACGCTCCTCAGCCTGGACGGAAAACCCAAAGACTTCACGTTTATGCGCATTGTTCAGTACGGCGCACAGGTCGAGAACAGCCGCTTCGACAGCTTTTCAGGTCTGCTTGACGCATATTACGGCGAGCGCGACAGGGCCGAGAGGCTCCGCCGGGCCGCACATGATACGCTTAAAGCCGTGCGCACGCTGCGGGACCGTCAGATGCGAAAGCTTGCGAATCAGCGCGAGGAGCTGAAGAAGAGCGCAAACCGCGAGGAGCTGCGCCGCCGGGGCGACCTTATAACGGCCAACCTCTGGCGCGCGCAGAAGGGCGCGCGTACGCTTGAATGCGAGGACTACTACAGCGAGGGCTGCCCGACTGTGACAATACGGCTGGACCCACGAAAAACGCCGCAGCAGAACGCCGCCCAGGCCTACAAGGAGTACCGCAAGGCTGAAACGGCTGAAAAACACCTTTCGGAGCTTATAGCCTCGGGCGAAAAGCAGCTTGACTATCTGGAGAGCGTGCTTGATATTTTGAGCCGCGTGGAGTCGGAGCGGGACGTCCAGGAAATAAGGGCGGAACTGACGGCGCAGGGCATAATAAAGCCCGCGCGCGGCGGAAAACAGAAAAAGCTCAAACCGGCGGGGCCGCTGAGCTTCGTTTCAAGCGCCGGCTATGAAATCCTCGTCGGACGCAGCAACGCTCAGAACGACGAGCTGACCACAAAGCTGGCGCGCCGCACGGATATCTGGCTGCATACGCAGCGCGTACACGGCTCACACGTGATAATACGCTGCAATGATACGCAGCCGGACGGCAGGACGCTCATGGAGGCGGCGTCCCTCGCCGCATATTACTCTGAGGCCAGGAATTCCGGCAAAACGCCTGTGGACTATACGCAGGTCAGGAAAGTAAAAAAACCTTCGGGCGCTTTGCCGGGCAAGGTGGTATATACGGACTACCAGACGATAGTCGTGGAACCGGACCCCGCCCTTGCGGAAAAGCTCAGGGCCTGAAGCAAAAATCTCCCCCGGAAAAATTCCGGGGGAGATTTGTTTTATGCGCCGACGGCGGCGTCCTTGGGTTTGTTTCCTGTGTAGAGCTGGTAGTAACGGCCCTGCTTGGCTATGAGCTCGTCGTGAGTGCCGCGCTCTATTATCCGGCCGAGCTCCATGACCATGATGCAGTCGGCGTTCTGCACCGTGCTCAGACGGTGGGCTATCACGAAGGTGGTGCGGCCCGTCATGAGCGCGTCCATGCCGCCCTGCACCAGCTTCTCGGTGCGGGTGTCTATGGAGCTGGTGGCCTCGTCGAGTATCAGCACCGGGGGGTCGGCGACGGCCGCGCGGGCAATCGCCAGCAGCTGGCGCTGGCCCTGGCTTAGGTTGGCGCCGTCGCCGGTGAGCATGGTGTTGTATCCGTCGGGCAGGCGGCGGATGAAGCCGTCGGCGTTGGCAAGCGTGGCGGCGGCGATGCACTCCTCGTCCGTGGCCTCGAGGTTGCCGTAGCGGATGTTCTCCATGACCGTGCCGGTAAAGAGGTGCGTGTCCTGCAGTACCATGCCGAGGCTGCGGCGCAGATCCTGCTTCTTTATCTTGTTTATATTTATGCCGTCATAGCGTATTTTGCCGTCGGCAATGTCGTAGAAGCGGTTTATGAGGTTGGTAATCGTGGTCTTGCCCGCGCCGGTTGCACCGACGAAGGCTATCTTCTGGCCGGGCTTCGCCCACATGCTGATGTCGTGAAGCACCATCTTATCCTCGTCGTAGCCGAAGTCAACGTGGTCAAAGACAACCTGGCCCTGAAGACGCTCGTAGGTGATTGTGCCTTCGGCCCTGTGCGGATGCTTCCAGGCCCAGATGTTCGTACGTTCCTCTGTCTCGACAAACTCGCCGTCGCTGCCGAACTTGGCGTTTACGAGCTCGACGTAGCCGTCATCCTTCTCAGGCACCTGGTCCATGAGGTCGAAGACGCGCTGCGCGCCGGCGGCGGCCGTGACGACAAAGTTGACCTGCATGGAGAGCTGGCTTATGGGCTGGGTGAAGCTCTTGTTGAGGCCGACGAAGGTGACGACGGTTCCCAGCGTTACGCCGGCCATGTTGTCGTTGATGGCTAGAATCGCGCCGACGATGGCGACCACGGCGTAGCTCAGCCAGCCGATGTTGGCGTTGACCGGCATGAGCATGTTGGCAAAGGTGTTGGCCATAAGGCCGCTTTGACGAAGCTCTTCGTTGACCTTGCGGAAGCCGTCTTTGGCCTCCTCCTCATGGCAGAAGACCTTGATGACCTTCTGGCCGTCCATCATCTCTTCTATATAACCGTCTACGGCGCCGAGGTCATGCTGCTGCTTTATATAGTACTTCGCGGAAAACTTGGTGAATTTCGTCGTGACAAACAGCATGAGCACGGCAGTAAGTACGCTTATCACCGTCAGCGCGGGATTGAGCACCAGCATGGTGATGAGCGTCGCTACCATGGTAATGGCCGAGTTGACCGTCTGCGGAATCGTCTGGCTTATCAGCTGGCGGAGAGTGTCCACGTCGTTGGTGTACACCGACATGATGTCGCCGTGTGCGTGGGTGTCGAAATACTTTATGGGAAGGGACTCCATCTTGCTGAAAAGCTCGTTTCTCAGCCTGAGCATCGTACCCTGGCCGACATTGACCATGAGACGGCTGTAGCAAAACGCGGCTATTACGCCTGTGCCCATAATGCATATGAGCCGGACAATCTCATTCAGCAGCTCGGGGAAGAGGTCGGCGCCGGTGTTTACCATCGGCTCGATATAGTCGTCAACCAGAGTCTGAGGGAAGGTTGCTCCTATGACGGAGGTGACGGCGTTTATCAGTATGCAGACGATTACCAGCGCAAAAATCCACTTATAGCTTGAAAGCATGTATTTCAGCACGCGGTTGAGCAGGGGCATCGAGCTCTTGAGATGACCGCGGCGGTTTTTCTTCTGATCCATTATGCCATTCCTCCTTTCAGGCCGGCTGGTCGAAGTCGCCGCCGCCCTTGATCTGGCTCTCGTAGATATCCCTGTATATCTCGTTGTTCTTCAGGAGATTCTCGTGAGTATCAAAGGCGTCAATTTTTCCGTCGTCCAGGACGATAATGCGGTCCGCATCCTGTACGCTGGAAATACGCTGGGCGATTATAATCTTCGTGGTGCCGGGTATACTCTCGCGGAAGGCGGCCCTGATTCTGGCGTCCGTGGCTGTGTCAACGGCGCTGGTGGAGTCATCCAAAATCAGCACCTTGGGGTTTTTCAGCAGGGCGCGGGCAATACAGATGCGCTGCTTCTGGCCACCGGAGACGTTGTTGCCGCCGCGCTCTATGCGCGTGTCGTAGCCGTCCGGGAAGCGGTCGATGAACTCGTCGGCGCAGGCGGCGCGGCATGCGGCCTGACACTCCTCGAGCGTGGCGTCGGCTTTGCCCCAGCGCAGGTTTTCGAGTATTGTACCGGTAAAAAGGGTGTTTTTCTGCAGCACAACGGCCACCTGGTTGCGCAGGGCCTCCATGTCGTAGTCCTTGACGTTGATGTCGCCGACGCGCACCTCGCCTTCAGTGTCGTCGTAGAGGCGGCATATCAGGTTTACAAGGCTGGATTTTCCGGCGCCGGTGCCGCCGATAACGCCTATGGTCTCTCCGGACTTGATATGAATGTCAATGTCGGAAAGGGCGTTCTTGCCGGAACCGTGCTTGTAAGAGAAGTTGA
>CALXGL010000089.1 GCA_944387825.1 uncultured Oscillospiraceae bacterium
CTGGGACCTCCACTATAACAGCGTATCCGACGGCGAGACGCTGGGGTTTTGCCTGGTGACCGGCGAGTACGGGCCGGTCGAGGCCGTACACCCTTCGATAAAGAATGTGTCCGGCGCTCAGTCCAGCGGCGCCGCCCTTGTGTCCTTCAACGCCCCGGCCTTCTGTTCCCACGGTAAGGAGCAGAGTTTTAACGCTCCCACCGGGAAATACGCCGCATTCGCCTATACGTCGGCGCTGAACCATTTGCTCTCAGACCGCGACAGCGTGTTCCGCATTGGGGACGCCACTGTGGTCTGCTGGGCGAAAAACGCCAGACCGGCGTATACGGCCCTGTTCGGCGGCGCGTTCTTCGGCGATGTACCGGCCGCTTACACCGAAGCCGACATACGCGGGAAGGTCGAGGCCCTGTGCTCCGGCCAGAGCGTGAGCTTCGAACAGGAGAGGCTAGACCCCGGCATGGACTTCTACGTCCTGGGCCTGTCACCTAACTCTGCCCGCCTGTCCGTGCGCTTTTTCCTTCACGACTCCTTCGGCCGCTTTCTGGCAAATATCAGGGAGCACTATAGGCGTCTGGAGATAGTCCGCCCGGCTTATGACAAATTTGAGACCTTGCCGCTCTGGAAACTGCTCTCCGAAACGGTCAACCAGAACACAAAGGACAAGTCTCCCTCGCCCGATCTGGCCGGCGAGCTGCTGCGCTCGATACTGGACGGCTCGCGCTATCCCGCCACCCTGCTGAACGGCGTCACGCTGCGCATCCGCGCTGAACGCGAGATTACGCGAGGCAGGGCCGCCATACTGAAAGCCTATTATCTGAAAAATCCACACACCGACGTACCAAAGGAGGTGCTGACCGTGTCTCTCAACCAGGAAAGCGCAAATATCCCCTATAACCTCGGCCGTCTTTTCTCCGTCCTCGAAGCTATACAGGAGTCGGCCAACCCCGGCATCAACGCCACTATCAGGGGCAAGTACTTTAACTCCGCCGCATCTACCCCAGCCGTAGTTTTCCCCATACTGGTCAACCTTTCGCAGAAGCATCTGAAAAAACTTCGCAGCAGCAATCCCGGGCTGGCCGTATTCTATGAAAAGCAGCTCTCAGGGCTGCTCGCCGCTTTTGGCGAGAGCTATCCCAACCGCATGAGCCTGCCGCAGCAGGGTTCGTTCCAGCTTGGCTACTATCACCAGACCCAGGCCCGCTATCAGAGTAAGGAGGAGAAATGAAATGACCGAGGCAATCAAAAACCGCTATGAATTCGTCATACTGTTCGACGTGGAAAACGGCAATCCTAACGGTGACCCGGACGCCGGCAATATGCCGCGCGTCGATCCCGAGACCGGGCTGGGGCTGGTCACAGACGTATGCCTCAAGCGTAAAATCCGAAATTACGTTGAGACGCTCAAGGAAGACGGCGCAGGCTACCGCATCTATGTGAAGGACGGCGTGCCTCTCAACCGAAGCGACAATGAGGGCTTTTTGACGGTCGGCATAGAAAACGCCGCCGGTATGAAGCCTGACGAGCTGAAAAAGAAGATTAAGTCCAAAAAAGACGACGGCGCCGATGTTGACGGTATCGTCCGGGACTTCATGTGCCTGAATTTTTATGACATCCGCACGTTTGGCGCCGTAATGACCACGATGGTCAAAGGCGCGCTGAACTGCGGGCAAATCCGCGGCCCGGTGCAGCTCGGCTTCGCCCACAGCGTGGAGCCGGTAGTTCCCCAGGAGGTCACCATCACGCGCGTCGCCATCACTAAAGAGTCTGACGCGGAAAACAAGGACACCGAGATGGGCCGCAAGTACATCATCCCCTACGGCCTCTATCGCTGTGAGGGCTACGTATCCGCAAATCTCGCCCGCAAGACCACCGGCTTCTCCGAGAGCGACCTCGAGCTGCTCTGGCAAGCCATACTGAATATGTTCGAAAACGACCGCTCCGCTGCCCGCGGCAAGATGGCTGTGCGGGAGCTTATCATCTTCAAGCACGACAGTGAGCTGGGCTGTGCGCCTGCCTGGAAGCTCTTCGACACAGTTAAAATCTCGCGCCGCAACCCTGACTGCGCTTCTCCGGCCCGCTCTTTCGGAGACTACGTGGTCACGGTTGACACGGACTCCCTGCCTGCCGGCGTCACCTGTACGAGGATGGGGTGACCTATCAGGAGGAGGAGTACCTGCAGCTCTCCGGCCTGCAGCACTTTGCGTTTTGCAGCAGGCAGTGGGCGTTGATTTACATTGAAAATCAGTGGCAGGAAAATTTGCGCACCGCAGAAGGCACGTTGTTCCACCACAGGGCGCACGACGAGGAGCTGCGCGAGCGCCGCGGTAATGTCCTGATACTAAGGGGATTGCCTGTCGTCTCCCGCTCGCTGGGCCTTGCCGGCAAGTGCGACGTAGTCGAGTTCCGCCTCTCCGTCAACGGCGTCCCCATTCGGGGCGAGGATGGGCTGTGGCTGCCCTGCCCGGTTGAGTACAAGCGCGGCAAACCCAAGGAGCATCAGGCGGACGAGCTGCAGCTGTGCGCTCAGGCAATGTGTCTGGAGGAAATGCTGTGCTGCGGCATCAGCCGCGGGATGCTGTACTACGGCGAAACCCGGCGGCGGACCGCTGTGGAATTCTCGCCTGAACTGCGCGGCTCGGTCCGGCGCTGCTGTGAAGAGATGCATCAGTACGCCCGCCGCGGTTATACGCCGAAGGCAAAACCCGGCAAAGGCTGCGGCGCCTGTTCCCTCAAAGAGCTTTGCCTGCCGCAGCTGGCAAGGAGGAGCGCGGCCTCGGCTTACTTGAGAAACGCCCTGGAGGATTTGACATGAAGCAGCTGCTGAATACGCTCTTTGTAACCAGCGAGGATGTCTATCTGTCCCTGGACGGCGAAAACGTCGTGGCCAGCCGAGGCAAGCAGGAGGCCGCGCGCTATCCTCTGCACACTTTGTCCGGGATAATAACTTTCTCCTACCCGGGCGCATCTCCCGCCTTGATGGGGGCCTGCGTCCAGCGCGGCGTATCGCTGGCGTTCTGTACCCAAAGGGGCCGCTTCCTGGCCAGGGCAGCGGGGGAAAGCTCCGGGAACGTCCTGCTGCGCCGCAGGCAATACCGCGTGGCGGATGACCCTGTCCCCTGCTGCCGCATCGCCCGAAGCATGGTATTCGGCAAAGTCTATAACGCCCGCTGGAGCATAGAGCGCACAAGGCGTGATCACGGCCTCCGTCTGGACGCCAAGGCCCTGCCGGACGCATCGTCGCAGCTCAAGGAGATGCTGCCGCAGATACTGGAGGAGACGTCCCTCGACAGCCTGCGAGGCCTTGAAGGCGCGGCGGCATCAGTCTACTTCGGGGTTTTTGACCAGCTGATTTTGGGTGAGAAGCCGCTCTTCTCTTTCCAAAGCCGAAACCGGCGGCCTCCGCAGGACCCGGTCAACGCCCTATTGTCTTTTGCATACAGCCTGCTCACGAACGACTGCGCTTCCGCTCTGGAGAGCGTAGGGCTGGACGCATATGTCGGTTTTCTGCACAGGGACCGTCCCGGCCGCATCTCGCTCGCGCTGGACCTGATGGAAGAGCTGCGTCCCTGTATGGCGGATAGGTTTGTACTCACGCTGATTAACAACCGCATTGTCGGCAAATCGGATTTCGATTT
>CALXGL010000090.1 GCA_944387825.1 uncultured Oscillospiraceae bacterium
AGGCCTACCCGCTGCGCCAGACGGCGTGGAAGAGCCTGCTCGACCGGGCAAAGCTCAGCGGCAGCGTACTTCCCAAGCTCAGCCGCGAGAAGCTCGCGGACATACTCAACGAGTGCTTCAAGCTGCATGGCTCGGACGCCCTCGCCCTTGTGCGCTGCGAAAAGGTGTCTGCCCTGCACTCCGG
Source organism: uncultured Oscillospiraceae bacterium (assembly GCA_944387825.1). Classification (GTDB taxonomy): domain Bacteria; phylum Bacillota; class Clostridia; order Oscillospirales; family Oscillospiraceae; genus Scatomorpha. Next base: position 185 of record CALXGL010000090.1, read on the forward strand.
CGACGAGGCAGACTACTCCGTCCTGCCAATCGACGAGCTGCTCAGTACAGTCTCCGCAAAGCTCAATGAGCGCTTTCCCGGGCGCGTGTTCGTCTCCGGCTACACCGACCACGCGCTCACGAGCGCGGAGTGGACGATGCCCGGGCAGCGCGACGAGCTGCTCAAAACCTATGAAGCTATGCTTACATCCAGAGGCAAGGGCGCGATGGCGGCCCGGCTCGTGTCGGGCATACGCTTCATGACCTCGGACACCGGCGTCTCGTCTGCAAAGGTGTCGGCGATGCTCATGGGCACGCAATATCCAATACAGATTGGCGGCTGCGTCGAGGTGGAGCACCGGCACAAGAGCACGGTCGCGGACTTCGAGCTGGCCATGGCTCAGCTCTTCGCGCAGTTCACAGACTCGGTTACGAAGCTGCAAAAGCTGCTGGAGATTCACCTGGACTACCCGGTGAACGCCATGACCCGCGTCTGCAAGCACCTGCGACTGCCCAAGAAAGCGGCGCTGGAGGCCATAAGTATGTTCGAGATGGCAACCGGCGGCGCGAGCGCTACGGCTCACGACGTGTTCATGGCGCTGCAGGAGATACCGTTCATCCTGTCCACCGAGCACACGCCGCAGGGCAAGCTGCTAGTCGTGGAGGAAAACCTCGCCCGCGCGCTCACTCTGCGCTGGAGCGACTACGACATGGCAAAGGCGGTGAGCTGGTGATGGCTAAGCCGAACATTCTCTGCGACTGCACCGGCATGAGCAATGAGCGCTGGCTCGAATGCCGCGCCCACGGCCCTGACGGCAGCATACCCTACACCGTCGGCGGCAGCGACGTGGCTGCCATCTTCGGTCTCTCTCCCTGGGTGACGCCGCTGGAGCTGTGGATGACCAAAAAGGGCCGCATGAAGGCTCCTGTCAGGCCGAACCCGGAACAGCTCGAAATGGGGCACCTGCTAGAGCCAATCGCGGCGTACTGGTACGCGAAAAAGAGCGGCAACGCGGTCGCCGACGATACAAACCTCTACCAGCACGCGCTCTTCCCGTACGCGCTTGCCAACATAGACCGGCGCTATACGCGCGCCGATGACGGCGAGCCGGGCGTACTGGAGTGTAAGAGCTGCACCTACCACAAGGCCGCGGACTGGGCCGACGGGGCCATACCCGTGTACTACGAGCTTCAGCTCCGTTACTACCTCGCCGTCCTGGACGTCGAGTACGGCGCTTTCTCCTGTATCTGGGGCAACAACCCCGAAAGCGACCTCGCCATGCCGGAGATTGTCCGGGACAAAGCCAAGGAAGAAATTATCTTTGAGCGCCTCGACCGCTGGATATGGAGCCTGGAAAACGACCAGCCGCCCACAATGGAGGACGTAAAGCCGTCACTGGCGTTGGAGTCCCTCGCCCGCATATACGGCGCGAGCCGTCCGGGCCTGCCCAAGATTGAGTTCCCGTCCAAGTACGAGCGGCAGCTCAGACGGATAGCGCTGCTACAGGGCAAAATCGCCGACTGCCAGGCCGAGATTAAGGACTACGAAAAGGAGGTCGAAGCGCACAGCGTGCGAATAGCCGAAATCATGCGCGGGCACGAGCACGGGGTGCTGAACACCACGTCGGACAAGCTGCTCATAGATTTCGTCACCAAAACCACCCGGCGTCCGGACTCGAAAGCGCTCAAAGAGAAGTACCCCGCAGTCTTCGCGGACGTGCTGAAAACGAGTGAGAGCCGGAAGCTAAAGGTGAGAATAGAGAAAGGATGAGGCCGTTGCTCTGCAAATTCAAGCGTCTCATATACCAGGCGTCGCCGGACGCCTACACCGTCGCGCTCTACAAGCCCTGCGAGTCCGTACTGGACTCGTCGGGGCGGCGCATCGGCGAGGTCAAGGCCGTCGGCTGGTGCCTGCCCACAGCGGAAAAGCTCAAATACGACCTCAAAGGCCACTGGAGCAAGACCGCTAAGCACGGTGTGCAGTTCGAGGTCGAAACCTACGACGAGGTCATAGAGCCGACCCGCGAGGGTGTAATCGCCTATCTGTCCTCAGGCCAGATAAAGGGCGTCGGCCCCAAAACAGCCGAGAAAATCTACGAGGCCTTCGGCGACGACACACTGAAAGTGCTCGACACCGAGCCCGAAAAGCTGCTCGCCATACGAGGAATAAGCGAAAACAAGCTGAGGAAGATACGCGACAGCTACCTCGCCTCGCGCGGGGCAAGAGACGTTGTCACCTTCCTCGCGCCCTACGGCATAACCCCGAACCGGGCCGTGAAGCTCTACCGGCACTACGGCGAGCGGACGCTGGACGTGCTGCGCAATCACCCGTACCGGCTCTGCGAGCTCAGCGGCGTGGGCTTCATCACTGCGGACAGAATAGCCATGAGCCTTGGCCTTGACCGCTGCTCACCCGAGCGCATAGAGGCCGCGCTGCTGT
>CALXGL010000091.1 GCA_944387825.1 uncultured Oscillospiraceae bacterium
CCCCAGCTCACGGTGGCGTCCAGGCCCGCGGGCAGGTAGCCCACGGGGAAGTAGTGGCAGCTGCGCGTGTCTATCTGCAGGTTCGCCAGCAGCGCGGCGTAGTAGAGCGAGCTGGACACCTGGCAGATGCCGCCGCCCACCTCCTGCACCACCTGGCCGTCGGAATACGCGCCCGCGGCCTTGTAGCCGCGCTCGGTGGTGCGCTCGCCCAGGGCCTTGTTGTAGTCGAACTGCTCGCCGGGCATGAGTACCAGGCCGTCTATGGCCTTGCAGGCCAGCTGCACGTTGTTGATGCGGTTGGCGCTGCTGCCGCGCAGCGTCGTCACAACCGGGTCGCCGAAATTGGCGGAGAAAAGCAGCTCCTCATACTCCTCGGTACTGTACTCCGGCTCGGTTATCTCGGCGGGGATTTCAACCGTCTCCCCCGCCGCGGCCGCATTCCACAGCCGCTCCGCCTCGGCCTTGTCGAAGTCCACGCCGGTGACGGAGGGGATTACCTCGCCGCTCTCCTTGTCATAGCTCGCGTCCTGCGCCTCACGGTAGACCGTGTCGTGGAGCGTGTCCACGTCCAGCTCCTCGCCCTCGGCGGCGGAGGGCTCATAGTCCAGGCTGCCGTAACGCCGCTCCGAAAGCGCCGTGCAGATGAGCTCCGTCAGCTCCGCGCTGTCCACACCGAGGCTCTTCGCGCCTTTTACGACGCGGATGACGGCTTCCTTCTCGTCCACCTCGACCCCCGAGGACTCAAGGTCCCTGAGAATGTCCGTGACCGCGCTGTCCACCAGGCGGCCGACCGCCGCCTCGTCTACGTCTATCTCCACCTCGGCGCTGCCGCCCGAAACCAGGCAGCGTATATAGCGCGAAAGGCAGGTGAAAATACTTCCCTCGTGGCAATAGTCGTAGGCCGTCTGTGCGGCCTGCTCCGGCGTTACGGACGCCCCCGCCTCGCTGGCAGTGACCGTCAGGGTATGCTCCATGGGCAGCGCAATGGAAACCGTCTCGTTCTCGTTCGACCAGCCGGAGGTTTCGAGCTTGTAGGCGGCCTCCGTAAGCGTCATTCCGCCGAGGTCTATGCCGCCTACGCTTACATTCGGGTAAATGGTATCTGTCCCGGAGACGTAGATGCCGAAGCCCGCCGTGCCCATAAGGAGCGCCGCAAGCACGCAGGCGGCTATTATCGCGGCTTTCTTTGCCCCGGAACGGCCCGCGGCCTTTCCGGCGCCCCTGCGGCTTCGCGCTTCGGCTTTGGCCTCCCGATATGAGGGCGCGGACCTGGTCCGTCCTTTCTCCGGCGCATATTCCTTATATGCTTTATCACGCGCCTTATCGGCCTTTTTCCTGGCCGCTTCGCGGGCCCTGTTGGCCTTTTCCTCACTTATGGGCGCAAAATCGGCCGTGTCCCGGCTGACACGCGGCCGGGAACTGTCGTTTCCAAACAGTTTCATCTTTTAAGCTTCCTCTATTTCGTCGCAGCTTTGCGCGGCGTTTCGTCCTCATATGCGCCGCACTATATTAAAGACGCAGAACGAAGGCGTTTAGTTTCGTCCTCTGAGGTAAACTTCACGGAAAAGTTCGTCGTCGTCGGGCGGCAGCTCGGTTTTCTCTTCGGCGTCGAACGCCGGCTTCATCCAGGGGTTCACCTCCACCCTCGAGCCGCTCTGCGCCTCAAGCAGGGCGCCTATGAGCAGGTTGGAAAGCAGGAAGCCCTGAGTCGTGAAATGCCAGCGCCCCTCGGTGCACACCGCCCAGCCCTTCTGTTCAAAAAGCCGGAGCGTCTTCTCTATCGGCGCGAAGTCCGCACGGTAATGCAGCGAATACTCCTCTGCCTCTATGCCCATCGCCGTCCGCAGGCCCAGCATGATATACTCGCTGCCGCGCTCGACATTGGTTATAGGCGTATATTCGTCCACTATATTCTGCTCGCGCAGGACGCCGACGATGTACTGGTCCGCATCCTTGATATATGAGAATCTGGCGTTGCCCATGCAGGAATGAGCCCCCGCGCCGAAGCCCAGATAGTCTCTGAGGCGCCAGTAGCGCATATTGTGGCGGCTCTCGTAGCCCTTTACGGCGAAGTTGGAAACCTCGTACTGGCTGTAGCCGTAGTGCTCGAGCGTCTCCGCGGCGTAGAGGTACATGTCCGCCTGATCGTCATCCGAGGGCAGTATCTGTGAGCCGCTGTATTTCTCATACATCGGCGTCCCAGGCTCGAGCGTCAGGCCGTAGCAGCTTATATGTTCCGGTCGCAGCTCTATGACGCGCATGAGCGTATCCGCCCAATCCGCAGCCGTCTGGCTGGGCAGGCCGTATATGAGGTCGATGCTCAGATTGTCGAAGCCGGCCTCGCGCGCCGCTATAACGGCGAGCTCAACCTGCTTCCAGTTGTGCCTGCGGCCTATCAGCTTGAGAATATCGTTGTTCGCGCTCTGCGCGCCCAGAGATATGCGGTTAAAGCCCTCTTTCCGCAGCTTGGCCAGGTCCTTGAAAACCGCGCTGTCCGGGTTCGCCTCCAGCGTCACCTCGCAGTCCCTGAGCACGCTGCCCGAAGCCTTCAGCTCATCCCAGAGCTCTATGAGCCTGCCGGCGCCATAGTAGCTGGGCGTGCCGCCTCCGAAATAGACCGTATCTATATACCGGCCCTTGAACGCCGGGTAGCTCTCGCGTATATGCTCCACGAGCGCGTCCTGGTACTTGGGCATAAGCCTGTCGCAGCCGGCCAGCGAATAGAAGTCGCAATACCCGCATTTCGAGGCGCAGAACGGTATGTGAATGTATATGCCGAGGGTTTTGTCCATGGTTTGGCTCCTTTTTGCTTTGGGAAAGCGGAGGAAGTTTCTGGGGCGCTCTCTTCGGCCGCAGCCGAAAGAAAGTGCCCCGGAAAAGGATTCAGAACAGCGAGCACACCTCTTCCGCGTAAGCGGAGGGGTCCTCCAGCTCCTCGCCCGCCATGAGGAGAGCCTGGCTGTGCAGGATATCTGTGAGCTTCCTGGCGCGGTCGGTGTCGTTCCTGACGGCGTCCTCAAGCGCCTTGAAAGCGTGGCTCTCGGCGTTGAGCTCGAGGACGCGCTTCGCCTTGGGCGGCTCCATGCCCGTGGGCGGGAGCTTCCTGAAGTAGCGCTCCATCTCCAGGGTGACGCTGCCCTCCGTGGTGAGGCAGACCGGCGCGCTCACAAGCTTGCTCGAGAGACGCACGACGGCGACCCTGTCGCCCAGGGTGTCCTTTATGAAGTCGAGGACGTTCCTGACCTCGCTCTCCTTCTCTTCGAGCTCCTTCTTCTCCTCCTCGGTCTGGAGCCCGAGGTCGTCGGTGACGATGTTGCAGAACTTCTTGCCGTCCTGCTCGCGCAGCTGCTCGACAATGTACTCGTCTATCTCGTCGGTCATGCACAGCAGCTCGTAGTTCTTGCTCCGCACCAGCTCGGCCTGGGGCAGGCGCAGTATCTTCTGCACGCTCTCGCCCACGGCGTAGTATATGACGCTCTGGCTCTCCGGCATGCCGGACGCATACTCCTTGAGCGTGCTGGTCTTGTCCGTGTCGGTGTAATAGAGCAGCAGCTCGCGCAGGCTCTCAATGTCCTGACCGTAGTTGGCCACCGCGCCGTAGCGCAGCTGGCGGCCGTAATTCTTGTAGAACTCCTCGTAACGGGGCCTGTCGTTCTGCAGCATCTTGATGAGCTCGTTCTTGATGCGCTTGTTGATGTTCTGAGCTATGAGCTTGAGCTGGCGGTCGTGCTGGAGCATCTCTCGCGAGATGTTGAGACTGAGGTCGGGGCTGTCTACGATGCCGCGCACGAAGTAGAAGCTCTCGGCCAGGACGTCGGCGCAGTGCTCCATTATCATGACGCCGGAGCTGTAGAGCTCGAGGCCCGGCTCATAGGAACTGGTCATATAGTCGAGCAGCTGCCTGCCGGGGATAAAGAGCAGCGCCTTGTAGCTCACCTGGCCCTCGGCGTTGATGCGTATCACAGCCGCGGGGTCGGTGCTGTCATGCCAGTGCTCCTTGTAGAAATTCATGCAGTCCTCGTCCGTGACCTCGCTCTTGGAGCGCTGCCATATAGGCACCTGAGAGTTTATCGTTTCGCGCTCGAGCTTCGTCACGGTCTCGAACTTGGGGCTGCCGTCCTCGTTCTTCTCGCCGGTCTCCTTTGTCTCCGGATGCTCCACGTCCATCTGTATCGGCCAGCGGATGTAGTCGGAGTATTTCTTGACGAGGCGCATTATCTTCCAGGTCATGAGGAAGTCCGAATAGCGCTCGTTCTCGTCGTCGGGCTTCATGTGCATTATGACGTCGGTGCCGACGCCGTCCTTCTCGCACTCGGTTATGGTGTAGCCGTCCGCGCCGGAGCTCTCCCACCTGTGGGCGACATCCTCGCCGTAGGCTTTGGAAATCACGGTGACCTTGTCGCTGACCATGAAGGCGCTGTAGAAGCCGACGCCGAACTGGCCGATTATATCCGTGTCGCCGGCCTTGTCGTCGGCGCCGTGCTCGGCCTTGAAGGCCATGGAGCCGCTCTTGGCTATTACGCCGAGGTTGGACTCAAGCTCCTCCTGCGTCATGCCGATGCCGTTGTCGCTGACGGTGAGCGTGCCCGCTTCCCTGTCGGCGGCAATCAGTATGCGGAAATCCTCGCGGTTCATGCCCACCTTGTCGTCGGTCAGCGACCGGTAACAGAGCTTGTCTATGGCGTCTGAGGCGTTGGAGATTATCTCGCGCAGGAAAATCTCCTTGTGGGTGTAGATGGAATTGATCATCAGGTCGAGCAGGCGTTTGCTCTCGGCCTTAAACTGCTTCTTGGACAATTTATATTCCTCCAATTAATGATATACCTTGTGTGTCCGAAGCCATAATTCGGCTAGAGTAGATTATAGCACAATTTTAATATAATTCAAGCACAATGCCCTGTTGCACAGCAGCGTTTTTTCCTTTATAATAGTCAGCAGAAATCAACTTGGAGGTGCGTTTATGCCCTCTGTCTGGACAAGGACGTCCGACGAACTCCACAAAGAATACATCGCCAACACCGAGGCGTTTTACCGCGCCGCCGGGCGCTCGTTTGCCGGCGAGCTGGACGCTTTTCTCCGCGCCGCGGCGCTCTCCCTCTGGAAGAATTCCGGCGCCGTAACTCAGAACGAAGTCGGCGCGTACAATGCGCTGTACTCAAGCGGCCGCGAGCCGCCCTCCACCCTGCTCTGGGAACTTACGGGCAAGGTCTGCTCCTCCGAAGCTCCCCTTCCGCCCATGTTCTTCTGGAGCCTGGCCGAGAAGGACGCCGCCGCGGGGCGCGACTGCTCGCGCGTATTCGTGCGCATGGTCACCAACATCCTGCTCAGTCTGGCCGCGGCCGACGGCGAGATAAGCGCCGCCGAAGCCGGCTGCATCGCCGATATCCAGGCCCGGCTCGAGGCCGTCTGCGAAAGCTCCGGCGTAAAAAAGTCGAAGCGCCCGCTCGACCCTTCCGCGTATGTCACGACGGCGGAGCCCTCCTTCACGGACCGTATTCCGCCCGGCAGGCAGGCCGGACAGGAAGCGCCGCAGCCCGGCACAGAAGGCGGCGCCGCGAAGGCTCATGGCCCGAAGCCCAGGCCTCTCGAGGAGCTCATGGCTGAGCTGGACGCGCTTATCGGCCTAAACAGCGTCAAGGAAGAGGTCAAAAGCCTCGTAAACCTCGTCAAAATACGCTCGCTCCGTCGCGAAGCGGGCCTGCCTGCGCCGGACATCAGCCTGCACATGGTTTTCACCGGGAACCCCGGCACAGGCAAAACCACCGTCGCCCGCCTTTTGGGCGAGCTCTACGCGGCCATCGGCGCTCTCAAAAGCGGACAGCTGATTGAAGTGGACCGTTCGGGCCTCGTCGCCGGATACGTGGGGCAGACGGCCATAAAGACCTCGGGCGTCATAGAGAGCGCGCTCGGCGGCGTGCTGTTCATAGACGAGGCCTATTCCCTCGCCTCCGGCGGCGAGAACGACTTCGGCCGCGAGGCCATAGAGACCCTGCTCAAGGGCATGGAGGACCACAGGGACGAGCTGGTGGTCATAGTCGCAGGATACGACGGGCCCATGGAAAAATTCATTGCGTCCAACCCCGGCCTGGAGTCCCGCTTCAACAAGTATATACACTTCCCTGACTATACTCCCGACGAGCTCAAGGGCATCTTTCTGCTCCATTGCAAAAAGCACGGATACGTGCTGTCGGAAGAAGCCGACGCCGCGCTCACCCTTGAGCTCACCGAGCTCTATGAAAACCGCGACGAAAACTTCGGAAACGGGCGCACCGTGCGCAATCTTTTTGAAAACGCCGTCTCCAGGCAGGCGGACAGGCTCTGCTCTCTGGATGCGCCGACTAAAGACGAACTCATGGCCCTGCTGCCAGAAGATTTGAAGGAGGACAACACTTGAATTACGATTCACTGCGGGCGTGCAGGCTCTTTCTGCTGGACATGGACGGCACGCTGTATCTTGGAGACGAGGTTTTCAACGGAGCCATTGACTTTATTCATACGCTCTCCGGCACCGGACGCAACTATATCTATCTGACAAACAATTCCTCACGCGCCGGCGAGGATTACATAACACGTTTGAAAAAGCTTGGCTTCCCCTGCGAGAGGGAAAATGTATTTACAAGCGGCATGGCCACCGGCATGTACCTCAAGACCCGGCACCCTGGGGAAAAGGTCTACGCCGTGGGTACTCCGGCCTTTGAGCGCGAGCTCGTCAGCTATGGCGTCGAGCTGACGCAAAGTGACGACGCCACCGTAGTCTGCGCGGGTTTCGACACCACATTGACCTATGAAAAGCTGGACAAGGCCGTCCATTTCCTTCGCCGCGGGGCGGCGTTTATCGCGGCGAACCCCGACTGGGTATGCCCTATGCCTGCCGGAGAGGTGCTTCCTGACTGCGGCAGCATCTGCGCCCTGCTCACTGCCGCCAGCGGCGCGAAGCCCTTTTACATCGGCAAGCCAAACCGCAGCATGGTTGACATAATATCTGAAATGACCGGCGTCCCCAACAGTCAAATCTGCTGCGTCGGCGACCGTCTGTATACGGACATTGCCGTTGCGGTCAACGCAGGTGCGGTCAGCGTGCTCGTCATGAGCGGCGAAACCACTCGGGACATTCTCGACGTGAGCGAAACGAAGCCGGATTATGTCCTCGCGGGCGTCGCGGAACTGGCCGGAATTCTCCGGAAATAAGGCGCTCAAACGCCTTTTGTTTCGGAAATTTCAAGGCTTTTGACACAGAAATGTAATATTTTTCTCCAACTTAATATTTGTGTAATATTTTAATAGTTTTTTGTGTAACAAATCGCTGTTAATATAATACTCGCAAGAGACAGTTTCATCTTTTTCATTTTGTCCTCATTCCATAGAGAAGCCGCCCGGCTGGCCGGGCGGCTTTCTTTTTTATTTCAGGCTGTCCAGGTACTGACACGCGGCCACGGCTGCGGATGCGCCGTCACCCGCGGCGGTTATCAGCTGCTTTACGGCTTTGGCGCGGCAGTCTCCGGCGACGAAAAGGCCGGGGGTCGGCGTCCGGCAGTCCTCGCCGGCAGTGAACCACCCCTGTGCATCCGTGTCCGTAAGCGCTGCGAAAGGCGCGTTGTCGCTCTCATGCCCCACGGCCACGAACAGGCCCTCGACCTCAAGCGTTCTGCGCTCACGCGACTCCAGGTCCTCCACGACGACTCCTCCAAGCTCGCCGTCCCCGATAAGCTCCACGGCGCGTGAATTCAGAACAAAGCGTACGTTTTCCCTCGCTCTGAGCGCTTCGACATTAGCCGCTTCCGCCCGGAACTCCGTGCGCCTGTGTATTATGTAAACTTCAGAGCAGGAATTTGAGAGCAGCAGCGCATCTCTGACCGCCGTATCCCCGCCGCCTACTACGGCCACCGGGCGGCCGGGATAGAAGGCCCCGTCGCAGACGGCGCAGTAGCAGACGCCGCTGCCCGCGAATTCCTCTTCCCGCGCTATGCCCAGGCGGCGGTGCTTCGCGCCGGTGGCGAGGATGACTGCGCCCGCGCTGAAGTCGCCGTCCGCCGTATGCACAACGAAGCCGCTTCCCTCCCGCGTGAGACCCGTTACCTCGCTCAAATCAGCTTCCACGCCCAAATCCAGCGCATGATTGAACATTTTGTCCGAGAGCTCGGCGCCGGATACCGACGGTATGCCCGGGAAATTGTCCACCCGCGGCGACTGGGCGATCTGTCCGCCGAAACCGTTTTTCTCCAGTATAAGCACGCTCTTCTCGGCCCGGCGCGCGTAAATAGCCGCCGTCAGCCCCGCCGGCCCTCCGCCGACGATGATTATGTCGTAATACCTGGGCATTTCTTTCTCCTTTGTTATGTAAACTTGTATTCAGTAACTGAGACTGTACAGTTTGAAGGGGTGGAGGAAATTGCCGCGCTCGTCCAGGGTGCTGAAGAGGACTATCTCGGGGATGTTCTCCATGCCGAAGCCCGTCTCATCCGGCGTATCGTGCCACTGTATGGTAATCAGGACTTTGCTCCTGCCCAGCTCGTCGTGGGGCGAGACGTCGCAGCGCAGGCAGCCGCCGCGCTTATACCAGTCG
>CALXGL010000092.1 GCA_944387825.1 uncultured Oscillospiraceae bacterium
CGTGCGCCTGGTGAAGGAGCACTTCCCCGACGTGGGCCTGATCGCCGGCAACGTCGCCACCGCCGAGGGCACCGAGGCCCTCATCAAGGCCGGCGCGGACTGCGTCAAGGTCGGCATCGGCCCCGGCTCCATCTGCACAACCCGCGTGGTTTCCGGCATCGGCGTGCCGCAGATTACCGCGATCATGGAGAGCGCGGAGATGGCGGACAAGTATGGCATCCCCATAATTGCCGACGGCGGCATAAAGTACTCCGGCGACATCGTCAAGGCGCTCGCGGCCGGCGGCAGCGTCGTCATGATGGGTTCCATGCTCGCCGGCTGCGAGGAAAGCCCCGGCGAGAGCGAGATATTCCAGGGCCGCCAGTTCAAGGTCTACCGCGGCATGGGCTCGCTCGGGGCGATGCAGAAGGGCAGCGGCGACCGCTACTTCCAGTCCGGCACCAAGAAGTACGTCCCCGAGGGCGTCGAGGGCCGCGTCCCCTATAAGGGAGCCGTCAGCGACACGATATACCAGATGATGGGCGGGCTTCGCTCCGGCATGGGCTACTGCGGCGTACACGACATCGCCGAGCTGCGCACCAAGACCAAGTTCGTGCGCATCACCGGCGCGGGCCTCAAGGAGAGCCACCCGCACGACATCTACATCACTAAGGAAGCGCCGAACTACTCCACCCACAATCAGGACTGATCCGGCTGAAACGCCTGCAGAGTTAAGCTTGAGCGAGGCTTTCTTTAAAAGTTGACCTTTTTCCACAAGAGCTTGACATTATCATTTGCATCATAACAGATGAAAATGATGGGCTTTGACGACGTGTTGATATAATTGGAGGTGTGGGGCGTGAAGAAGGTTAAGGTTGTTATATGCGGTTTGCTGCTGGTTTTGCTGAGCGGCTGCGGGGCTGTTACTGCCGAGGACGTCGAGGCCGCAAGGGAAGCGGCGTATCAGGAGGGGTATGACACCGGATATGCCGAGGGGCAGGAAAAGGCCAGCGGCGATTTGGCGAGAGCCGAGAACGAGCTGAACAAGCGCGGTGTAATGCTGCAAGAGTGGAAGGACGCATACTATAAGCTACTCGCGGCGTCGGGGCTTCGCGGGGATATAGATTGGGACTTTGTCGCCATGAACATCAAAGCGGCAAATGGCGACCCTATCGTGTATATCGATACCAACAGCAAGTATTACCACAAAGAGGGCTGCTCCGAGCTTAACGACACGCCTATAGCCGTCCACCTTTCTGCCGTGCGCGACAGCGACACCAAGCCGTGTCCCGTCTGCGAGCCGGTTGTGTGGGGCGAGACGGCGTGAAAATCCCTAAAGCAACAAAACTGCCCTCCGGCAAGTGAAGCATGCAGCTTCGGCTAGGCGGCGAGAGCTGTACAATCACCGAAAGCTCCAAAGAGGCCGCCGAGAGAGCCGCAGAGCGGATTAAGGCCGAGTATAGGGTAACTACCATCCGAAAAGAAAAGTCCCTTAGAAAGGTGTACGGCTATGGACGATAAGATAAACACCCTGCGCGAGTGGATAGCGGGAAGCGGCAACATCGTGTTCTTCGGCGGGGCGGGCGTCTCGACCGAGAGCGGCATACCCGACTTCCGCAGCGTGGACGGGCTGTACAACCAGCAGTGGAAGTACCCGCCCGAGACGATACTCTCCGCCACCTTCTTCGAGCGGGACCCGGAGGAATATTACCGCTTCCACCACGCGAAGCTGGTGGTTGACGGCGCGAAGCCCAACCGGGCGCACCTGCGCCTTGCCGAACTCGAACGCGAGGGGAAGCTGAAGGCGGTAGTCACGCAGAACATAGACGGCCTCCACCAGGCCGCGGGCAGCAAGAACGTCCTGGAGCTGCACGGGAGCATACTGCGCGCGTACTGCAAACGCTGCCGTGCGCCCTATCCGGCGGAGAAGATGAACCACTGCGCCGGCGTCCCGCGCTGCGAAAAGTGCGGCGGCATAGTGCGGCCCGACATCGTCCTCTACGAGGAGATGCTCGACCAGGACGTGCTTCAGAGGGCGGTGCGCTATATCCGCAGCGCCGAGGTGCTGATCGTTGGCGGGACGAGCCTGGGCGTCTATCCGGCGGCGGGGCTTATCAACTACTACGAGGGGGACAAGCTCGCGCTTGTGAACCTCTCCGATACGCCCTACGACAGGTACGCGAACCTTGTTATCCACGAGAAAATAGGCGAGGTGTTTTCCCAGGTATGATGCGCATAGACGTGCTCGGCGTCGGCTTCGATGACCTCACGATGGACGAGGCCGTGGAAAGGGCGCTGGGCCTGATTGAGGAGCGGCGGGCGGCCTGCGCCTGCACGCCCAACCCGGAAATAGTCATGGCCGCGAGGGAGAACCCCTCCCTCGCAGCCGCCTTGAACAGCGCGAGCCTTGTCCTTGCCGACGGCGTCGGCGTCACAAAGGCGGCGCAGCTGCTCCATACGCCCCTGAAGGGGCGCGTCCCCGGCATAGACTTTGCGCAAAACCTCATCGCCAGGCTCGCTGAGCGGGGCGGGAGCGTCTACCTCTTCGGCGCGAAGCCCGGCGTGGCCGAGGCCGCGGCGGAGAATTTAAGCGCGCGCTTCCCGGGC
>CALXGL010000093.1 GCA_944387825.1 uncultured Oscillospiraceae bacterium
GTTGCGCGATTCCATCAACAGGAGGTACATATGTCCAACACTCAGAAGCAAATCACCGCCGACGAAGCTCGCCGCGCCTACTATCGAGCATGGCGAGCGGCGAACAAGGAGAAAATCAAGCTGTACAATGAAAAGTACTGGGAACGCAAGGCCGAGCGGCTCGAGCGCGAGGCCGCCGGAGAACAGGAGGGCAAATGAACGAGAACAGGCCGAGCTTCCGGACAATACGTCAGACGGCAAAGGCCGGCATACTCAGCGAGTACAGCCTCCGCCTCATGGCGGCTCAGGGCACGCTTCCCGGCTTCTACGTCGGCAACCGCTTCCTCGTCAACGTCGACGCCCTCGTCGAGCAGCTGAGCGCCATGCGCGGCGGGAGGGCGGTATGAGAGCGGCAATAAAAAACGCCCGCCCGAGCGTTGCAGCACTCGAGCGAGCGGATTTAGGACGCGCGCTGATGCACGCGCTTAGCCTTATGCGCTTTGATTGTACCACGGCGAGCGCCCGCCAGTCAAGGAAAATTTATGTCTAAGGGCCGCAGCTCTAAAAAGCAGCTCCTGCCCTGGGAGTCGGCCGCGCCGGACGGGAAGGAGAAGGCCTTCGTCCAGGTCGGCCTGAGCTTTCTGTGTGACAGGCGTTTCCAAGCCCTGACCTCCGGGGCGCGCTGCACCTATATCGCCATGCTCTCCGAGGCGCGAGGGAAGCGGGACTTCATCTTTCCCCGGGCCGCGGCCGAGCGCTACGGCATCCCGTCCACAAGCCTTGTCCGCCATGTCCGCGAGCTTCAGGACGCCGGCTTCATCGAGCTGTCCTCGAGCGGCAAGGCGACGAGAGAACCGAATTTCTATCGCTTCTCTCTCAGCTGGAAGAGCCGCCGTTCTTGAGGATATGTTCTGGTATAATTTACATATCTGGCCCGAAATGGGCCAAGGGCCGGACGGCGTTATTTCTCACTGCTTGGCCCAAAATGGCCTCAAGAGCCGCTTAAAATCCCCTTCGGCTGGCCCAAATCGGGCCAAGAACAGGCGCTTTGCTCGTCCGAAACGGGCCAGCCACAATACATAAACTCCCAAATAACACCCCGCTCACATAAACCCGCGCGCGCTAAACCCGCGCCCGCACGAAAACAGGGAAAATTGAAGGATACAAAGAGGCTAACCCGCGCACAGGCGATACGCGCCAAGTGCGTCGACTGCATGTGCGGCTCCTTCGCCGAGGTAAGGCACTGCCCGTCTCGGGACTGCCCGCTCTACGCTTACCGGATGGGCCGGGAGCTCAGGGATGAGTCCTTACCCTCGGACAGGGCCGCAAGCTGAAAATGCGCGCAAAACGCGCCGATTTTTCGCAAGGAGGACAGCGTGGACGATTACGAGGACAATAGCCGCTATTGGCTCAATGAGGAGCCGGAGACTGTGTCGACCGAGCGCAACGTGTTCAGGTATTACCCTGAAGCCGGACGGCTTCAGGTGAGCCTGCCGGATTACGAGGCCTTCGGCCGCGAGACAAGACGAGGGAAGACCGTGGGCGTCTACATACCCGCGCTCACGCCCGAGGCCAAAGAGCTAATCAGAAGGGCCCTGAGGCTGTAAAGCGCCCCGAGGGCGCGCGTGGCATATCCTATATACGCCGTCGCTGGAGGGCCGCCTTGTTTTTCTCCGCCCTTCTCCGGCTTGCACTTCGTGGTGTGAAGCGCAGCGCTCGGGACGCGCTCCCGGCGGCGGCAAGCAAGGGGCGTTTTGAGCAGCTCGTGAGACGGCCTTGAGTTCAACAAAAGTTCAACTATGCCTCGAAAAGTTCAACTACGATACGCCAAACGCCAAAACGAGCCAGACGAAAAAACTCAGTAATTACAGGGGTTTACGGCGTTTTACGCCACGATAAAATACATTTAAATTCCAACTACGGACCAGAAGGTCAGGGGTTCGAATCCCTTAAGGCGTGCCAGCGCCGCGGATTTTCCGCGGCGCCTTTTGTATGCCAAAAGCCCGGGCAGACGCCCGGGCTTTTTCAGCTTGGCAGCTGCTCGTCCAGCTGCCTCAGCTTCGGTCTTGCCAGCAGGAAGAACAGATATCCGGCTGTCCCGCCGGCAGTATTCGTAATCAAATCCGTTACGTCAAAGATGCGGCTGTTTGAAACCCCGCCCCAGCAGTACAGCAGCTGGACGCTCTCTATGCACAGGCTGGCAAAAAAAGAGGCGAAAAACACCCTTATTATCCCCCGCTTTTTCAGCGCCGGCAGCAGGAATCCCAGAGGGACGAACATCAGGAAATTGAGGGCGATGCCGGTCTTCGCGCCCAGATAGCCTCGCTTCAGATCCCGGAAGGGCTCGAGGTTTATCTCTTCGAGAAACAGCCGGTTGCCGCCGGGAACGGCTATCTGAAACGGCATAAGCGTCACGCAGATAACCATGCATGCGTAGATGTAAAAGAGCGTGTACCAGACCCGGTAGCGTCCGTCGCGCTTTCTGAGACGCAGAAAATAGATTGCGGCATAGAGCGCCGCGAGCAGGGCGAAGTCCAGAATTATATCAAGCATAGAGTTTCCTTTCGCGGGGAAGTCGGCCCATGGTATCGCAATCCCCGCGCGAGGTCAAGCGGTTCAGGTCGTCACGCGGCGCACGTCGTCCATGTTGCCGAGTACGAGGATGTGCTCGGCCTCATTAAACTTGTAGGCCGGGTCGAGAACGGGGTGGAGCTTCTCGTCGTCCGTGCGCGCGGCAATCAGGTTGAGATTATAGCGGCTGCGCAGCCCTACCTCGGCCACGCTGCGGCCCATCCACTCGCGCGGCGGCTCTATCTCGCAAATCGCGCAGCCCTCGGAGAGGCTGATGAAGTCGAAGATGTGCTCGCTGGACTCGCGCACGGCGATGCGTTCGGCGGCGTCGCGCTCAGGGTATATAATGTAGTCGGCGCCGCAGCGGCGCAGGAACTTGGCCTCGAGGTCGCGGTCGGCCTTGGAGTATACGCGCTTCGCGCCCAGTTCCTTGAGCTGGTCGGTTTTCTCCAGGCAGGCCTGGAAGGCCTGGTTGACGCAGACGAAGCAGGCGTCGAAGCTGGGCACGTCAAAGCTCCGGAGCACCTCAATATTTGTGCAGTCGGCCACCTTGGCCTCGGTGACGTGCGGCAGCATGTCCTCCACGGCCTCCGGATGCTGGTCAACTATCATGATTTCGCACTTGTTGCGGCAGAGCGCCTCGCACAGATGGTGGCCGAAGGTGCCCATGCCGATGATAAGGAAGGACTTCATTAAATAACCTCCTATAATTAACCGATTGTGACGGCCTCTTCAGGGCACCTGACGGGCGCCTGCGCGCGGCGCTCCAGAAGCGCCATCGCGAAGCTTATGCTGCCCACGCGGCCCAGATACATGAGTATGACGATGACGACGGCGGAGAAATCGCACAGGTCTCGGGTGATGCCTGTTGTCATGCCCACGGTGCCCATGGCGGAGAAGACCTCAAAGAGGATATCCGTGAGCTCAAAGTCCTGCGCGAGCGAAATAAGCAGCGCGCCGGCAAGCGCGAGGGACAGGTTCATGAAGACCATGACGCCTGCGCGGCGCGCGTCGTCGTTGGAGATGCGGCGGCCGAAAATCTCGGGATCGCGCTTGCCGACGACGCCGGAGGCCAGGCAGACGGCCAGCACGGCTATGGTCGTGGTCTTTACGCCGCCGGCGGTGGAGCCGGAGCTGCCGCCGATGAACATGAGGATAATGGTCAGGAGCTTGCTGCCCGGGCAGAGCGCGGCGGTGTCCACGCTGTTATAGCCCGCGGTGCGCGGCGTGACCGAGGAGAAGAGGCTCACGAGTATCTGCTCGTGCAGCGGCATGTTCGCGTTCATGCGTCCGCGCTCGAGGAAGAAGAAGAGCACGGCGCCGCCGAAAGTGAGAA